>NZ_VVIN01000003.1:0-156487 GCF_008711145.1 Arenibacter lacus | reverse complement strand
GTACATCACAAGGCGGAACCCACCGCCCTGGAGGCTACCCCGTAAAGCACAAAGCGAGCAACTTTCAATTGCTCGCTTTATTTTTACCAGTAAATGCGCTGTCAGGGTATGCCTACGCCTTCTCCTTCTCAAAATCGGCCTTCATGGCCTCAAGTTTCTCGGGATGGCTTTTTGCCAAATTGTTTTTTTGTCCGGGATCGTCCTTTAGATTGTAAAGTTGGTATTCTGTATCCCTTCCCGTCTCTATGTTTACCAATCGCATTAGCTGGGTACCATTATGTGGTGGAATAAGCACCCAGTCTCCTTGACGGAAGGCAAAAATATTCCGCTGCCCCAAAATAAGCTGCTCCCTACCCTGCTCCGATTTTCCTAAAAAGGCATCCAAGATATTCTTACTGTCTGGCGTAGCGTTCTCTTGTCCGGTAAGTGCAGCAAAAGAAGCGGTAAAATCCATTTGCGATACCAAGGCATCGGAAACGCCAGGCTCAATAGTTCCTTTCCAACGCAGCATAAAAGGCACATGGGTCCCTGCATCAAACAGGCTATACTTGCCTCCCCTAAGCGGACCCGCTGGGGTGTGGTTCCCGTTTTTGGTTACCGCATCATCGTGATACCCATCATCCAACACCGGTCCGTTATCACTGGTAAAGACAACAATCGTATTTTCTGCCAACCCAAGCTCGTCCAAGGTGTCTAGGAACTGACCTACGGACCAATCTGCCTCTACAATAACATCGCCACGCGGACCCAAACCAGAGGCCCCTACAAAACGGGGATGCGGTACCCTGGGAACATGGGGCTGATGTAGGCTATAGAATAAGAAAAAGGGCCTATCCTTGTTTTCGGTCACAAACTTTATGGACTCCCTAAGGAAATCGTCGTTCATATCCTCATCTATAAACAGGGCCGATTCTCCCCCTTTCATATAGCCAATCCTGGAAATTCCATTGTGGACACTCATATCATGGCCATGGCTGGGATGCATTTTTAAGAGTTCTGGGTTTTCTTTACCCGTGGGCTCCCCTTCAAAATTCTCGGTATAGCTCACCTCCAAGGGATCATCGGGCGATAGCCCTACCACCCGGTGGTTCTCTACATATACGGAGGGCACCCTATCATTGGTAGAGGCCATGATAAAAGCATGGTCAAAACCAACTTCCAAGGGGCCTGGTTTAATTTCTCCATTCCAATCCAACTCTTCACCGCCAAGGCCCAAATGCCATTTACCTACTACCCCAGTGGTATAGCCGGCCCCTTGCAACATGGAGGGAAGGGTTTGCTTCCCAAGATCGAACAACAAGGGGGCATTGCCCGGTAAAATTTGTGCTTTGGTATGGCGAAAGGGATAGGTTCCCGCAAGTAAGGAGTACCTACTAGGGGTACAGGTGGGGGAAGTGGCATAGCCATTGGTGAATTTAATACCTTCATTGGCAATCCTATCCATATTGGGCGTTAAGAGTTCTGTAGCCCCGTAACTACTAAGGTCCCCAAACCCTAAATCATCTGCATAGATGATTACTATATTGGGGGTTGCCGCTTTACTGGAGACCGCTCCTTCTTCCTTTTTCCCTGGTTTGCAGCCAACAACTAACAGCAGTAACACCAGGGACCATAAACTAATCACTCTCATAGATCGTATTCTAATTGGTTAAAATTTGTTTGGTTTAGTTCAAAATAAGCAGACTAATCTAAGGAATTAAAATAAATCCAGTTTAAAAACCTGGTGGGGTTCAAAGTTTGTTCACAGCGGACACCCTGAATAAACACTCCCGATACTAGTTCATCGGGAGTATTTAAATTATATGGATTTTTTAACCTGTTAGCTTATCTTATAGGTAACCGTATTTGCGAAGGATATCGTTTTGAGTGATGCACTTTGTTCCTGGCTACCACTCCTTCTGTTTCGTCAAAATTATTTCCACCGGTATTCAAATTACGAGCAAATCGTGGAAAATTACTACTTGAAACTTCTATTCTGATGCGATGGCCCTTTTTAAAATAATTACTGGTTGCCATTGGTGTTAGATCCACTTTGTACACCTTCCCCTCTTCCATAAACACCTCTTTATCGTATCCTTCCCTATAACGCACTCGTTGTATGGTTTCGTCCAAGTTATAGGCAGTACCATCTGGATGCACATCAATTAGTTTAATGGTAAAATCCGTATCCTTAGCATCCGAAGAAACGAAAAGGGTAGACTCAATAAACCCGGTCACTTCTGTTCCTTCTTTAAGAACGTCCGAAGTATAAACAAGAATATCGGGGCGTTCTTCCATCTTCCGCTGATCAAATGCACCTCCTTCCACGGCATTCCCAGTGCAGCATACATTTCCGCCCAAAGAACTTACAGGATTCATTGGATCATAAACAAAGGAATCTGGGTTGTCTCTAGATGGTCTCTTTTTTGTTAATGTCCCACTGCCATTAAGGGTATTTGCATTGCCATCACTGTCTAAATAATAAGTTACCATGTTCGTATCTGCTGGCGGCCACTCCTCGGCAGACTGCCATTGATTGCTACCCATTGTATAGTATTGTACCCTAGGGGTATTTTCCTTAAAGTCGTTACTTTCTCCTTTTAGCCACAGATCCCACCAACCAAAGATCTGCTCCGCGTAATTTAAACGGGCATCGCCAACGCTACGTTGACCAACTACCGTGTTTTCCGTAGCACGTGTAAATGCACAATGTAAGGTAGGTGCAATAACCAAATATTGATTTTCCCGGATTTGGGCGTCCCTGGAATTATTACGTACATGATTAAACAAAGCCAAATTAGGAGTGATTGAAACATCGTACCAAGAAGCAAACCAAAAACTAGGTGCACTAATTTCCATGGTATCATGATAAAGGCCCCCTTCATACCATGCCGGATCGTTCGGTTTTCGAACTACCATTTTATCGAATATTTCTCGCTTCCCTTTGATATTCTTTACAATATCCTTTAGCGGTAAATGCTTTAGGGCTTCAGCCATATCTATGGGTGGATTTTTAGGAGCGAGGTCATAAAATCTAGAAATTCTGATTAAATCCTCTTGCGTAGCCCCTTCGGGGATCCGAGGTTTAAACTTATCATGTTCTACACCATATAGCCATGAGAAAAACAAAAGCTGTTCTACCCCCCCACGATACCAGTTTCCCTGTTCCTGGATACTACCAACCGTGCCAATACCTGCCCCAAATCCCTGTGGTACCATGGCCGCATGGGAAGGATGATCAAGAGCGGACACCGCCATTTGCCACTCGGCTGTTGAAGAACAGCCATAAGTGCCTATTTTTCCATTAGACCAAGATTGATTGGCCATCCATGAAAAAGCGTCATATCCATCGGTGAGCGGAAGTCCCAAAATATCCCATTCTCCTTCGGAGAAAAACCTTCCACGCTCATTTTGTACCACATAGGCATATCCACGTTTAACCGCTTCATAAGCTTGTTCGGCTGTTCGGGTCCGGCGTTCGCCATCTACCCATGTATTAAAATTATACGGGGTACGTGAAAAAATAATGGGCACTTTTTCCTTCGTCTTCGGCCTATAAATATCGGTGGCAAGACGTACACCATCCCGCATGGGCATCATTACCTTTTGATCTACAATAGCGATTTCATCCAGTTTTGAAAAAATGTCGGACGCCTCTTGTCCAAAAAAGATTTGAAAAGAAAATAAAAGGAAAAATACGTAAGGAATTCGATAAAGCTTCATAGGCTAAAGTTTTGCTGGTGGTTTTACCCGTCTTCACTTCCAACGGAATTGGGTGTTTTTAATTGATATATTGCGTTAAAACATTATGGCTGTAAAAGTAAATTTCCTCATTACATGAATAGACTAATTTAAAGAAATTAAATTTCCTAAACACATATACTCCTGAAACTCCATAAAAAAGCCCGACAACAATTCATCGGGCTTTAATTAGGGGCTATTTTATCCCTGTACTATTAAAATTGAAAGATGTGTTAATTGTTCTCGGGCAATGGTATTGGCATTACATTAAACACCTGATCTCCGACTCTATCGATAGGCAACGTATTAGATAGTCCATAACGCCTTAAGTCGAACATCCTATGATTCTCCGACCATAGCGAATACCTACGTTGTTTAAGCAATTCTGCAGTTAGCGCCTCTACGGTCTGTGCACCTGAATAATCTGGTAGGCTGGCCGAATTACGTATTACATTAAGGGCATCTTCGGCATCCTGTAAATTATTCGCCAATATACTTGCTTCTGCATAAACCAATATTAATTCCTCATTGCGAAGAAAATCTATAGGACTTGTATTAGATTCATACAATCGGGATTCATGGGTACCGTTAAGTTCATCTTGAGAGGTTGGATCTGGCCTTAATGCTGCCTTTGCCGCAACTCTTGCGTCTCCAGCCTCTGCCTCTGTAATCCAGCTATTATGGACTATTATCTGATCTCCATTGTTGGGCTTATCATCCGTAGAAGGAACTCTAAACACCGGGTTACTCTGGTCACCACCTCCTAAGCCAAATATGTGTTTTGGTCCCACTTCCAAGTCGCCATCAAGATCTAAATAGGAGCTTGATAAGGCCGTTAATGCGGCATTCCCATCTTTGGCGTACACTGCTGCCAACCCAGCTAGGGCCCTATTGAATTTAGCAAAGGTAGCTGGGGTGTCAAACCCGGTAAAACCAGTACTTAGTTCAAAGTCAAAGTCGCTTCCTGCATTGGAGAGATGTTGTTGGCCTTCCTCCAATAGGGAACGGACCCTGGCCAAGCCTTCGTCGAACTCTACGATTGGCCCCAATTCGTCCGAATTGGCTACGTCTAACCGAGCCTTTCCGTACGACTTTAGAATCTGTATCAACTCCTCAGCCATCATGGTCTTAGCAAAACCCTGATAGCCATTCCGCTCAGCCTCAGTAACTGCATCTGTATTTTCGGCCGCCTCCAACAATAAGTTTATATTTTTTATACACCTGTAATTTCCGTTCCATGAACCTACGCTATAGAAGGAGTTATTATCTAGGGGAATACCGTCTTTTCCCAATACATCACCTGTATTTCGGGGATCGGCATTAAATAGATACAACTCCCTTGCCATAGATCCATTAGCAGTAACCTCTGTTCCCATTCCATTACGGGAAGTAGATTCTATGGCAACTACTAATTCGTTCAACTGTCCCTTAGAAGCTCCCTTTAGAACTCCATCGACACTAGGCCCGTTAGGATCTATTACTTCCTCGAAAGTACAAGAAACCATAAGCGAGACTATTGGAATCATGAGAACCCTGATCGCTAAATATTTTATATTATTTTTCATTTTTTATTTTTTTTAGAAATTAACGTTTAGGCTAAAGAAAAATTGCCGTGAACTAGGGAATGGAGCTACTTCTATACCCGTAGAAAGTCCAGAGCCCCCATTTACGGAAACCTCGGGATCGTAGCTACTATAATCGGTAATAGTGAAAAGGTTTTTTCCCGATATTCCGAATTTAACACCCTCTACCGTACTTCCGAATACATTCTCTACCGTATTCTTTGAGAGAGAATAATGAATTGCAGCCTCACGCAATCTTAGGTACCCGGCAGGTTCCACAAAACGGATAGCATTAGCAGGCATCTCCAATCGTTCCTGACCCCTTGGGGTACCTAAATCAGGAGAAACCTGTCCTAAGTCGGTAAGAAAAGTAGATAGATTTAGGTTCTCCCCGCCATTTTTCCATTGAAATAGGAAAGACACGTCTAACTGCTTATATATTGTAAAATTATTACTCCATGCCATTTGAAAGTCGGGTTCCACATCCCCAACCTTCGTTGGCTTTGTACCAGTACCATCTAAGTTTAGGTTACCCACCAACTGGGTAGCCGACTTGCCTTCCTGAATAAAGAATGTTCCAAGTCCTAAACCAAAACCGGCGCCAGGCTGTGGAAATGCAGGTACTTCCAAACGTGTAATCTCAGAGCGGTTCCTATACCATTGAACCGCTGAATTCCAGCTAAAATTTTCATTGTCGAACACAAAAGCTTTCAAGGCTAATTCTATCCCACTATTTTTTAAATCTCCTAAGTTGGTGGTTTCCTGAGTAAATCCAGAGGAAGCGGGTAGTGCCCTCGTCAAGATTAAGTCCTTTACCTTTTTATCATAATAGGTAGCTTCTAATGAAAGTCTATTATTGAAGAATCCAAGGTCAAAACCAAATTCCAATTCGCTCGCCGTTTCAGGTTTAACCAGGGCATCTCCCTTAATTCCCAATACAGATTGCCCAATGTTCCCCCCTATATTGCTAGCACCCAAACTAGTAAAGGTAGAACCATAATTCGCCGGACTTCCAGTTTCCCCATATGCGGCCCTTAATTTCAGCTGGGTAACAGACTCCATAGTCCAAAAATCAAAATTTGTCATATTAAGCGCTAAGGAAGCCTTTGGAAATCCATAGAACTTATTAGGATCCCCATTTCGGGTAGATTTGTCAAGTCTGTAGCCAACAGTAGCAATTATTTGATCTTGATAATTCCCCTCTATCTGACCAAAATATCCAAAATCTTTTTCCTCCGAACGAAATTGATCGATGACCTGGTTAACGGATTGATCAACACTGGTCTGACCCGCTGCTAATAAGGAGCCTCGGCTATTTACAAGGTTAGATTCTTGATATAGGTACGCTACACCCAATTGGGTAGTAAGATCTAGATCGCCTTCCATAGCATTACGGTTCCACACCCCAATAGCTTGCGCATTGAATTGGGTGAAATTGTTTTTGCCTACCGCTATAAAACCACCAGGTCCAGGCGGCACTTGCGACTGATGCGTTTCGGGCACATATACATTGGTTTGATTCGCTAAATAATCTAGTCCACCACTTGTTACCAATTTTACCCTATCCCTGTCTGCACGTAAAATATGTGTATTCAACGTAATCCCCTGTACCAAACGGTCATTAGAATCATCGTTCAAAGCTTTGTCTCTCACGAAAATCGGGTTCCCAGAATAATTTGGGTTCACCGGATAATTACCATTGGCATCAGGGAATAGATTTACCCAAGGCCTAGTGAAAGCCAAGGTGTATCCGTAACTTAAACCTCCGTCGTTTTCGTTACCAGTAAAACTTCTGCTCGCATTACTTCTACTATAACTTGTGGTTGAGGTAAAATCAAAAACATCCGAAATTTGATGGTCAATATTGGTCCTCAAGGAGAGGCGATCGAAACCAGTATTCTTTATAATACCGCTTTCGTCCCTAAAAGAGCCACCCAAATAAAACTTGGTTTTATCACTACCACCGGTAGCACTTAATCGGGTTTCGGTTATAAAACCAGTTTCCCCGTAAATAATATCTTCAAAATCGTAAAGTTTCCCACGTTCTGCTATGGTTGCCTCATACTTTGCCCTTTCGGCCGCATTGAATACGCTTTCTACGGTATCTGCCGTCCAAGGTCGCATTCCCAAACGATTTGAAATGGTGTTTATGCCTATGTCTTGGCTGAAACTAATTTTTGTTTTTCCTGTCTTTCCACGTTTTGTGGTTATCAAAACTACCCCCGCATTTCCACGCTGTCCATATATTGCAGCTGCTGAAGAACCCTTCAGCACTTCTATGTTTTGAATGTCGTTGGGGTCTAAATCTGCCAAACGGTTTCCAGAATTCTCCTCATTCCCACGGTTAGCACCAGAAGCAAACCGAAGCCCGGTAGGGATTTCTACGTTATTATAATAAACACCATCCACAATAATTAAGGGCTGGTTGTTGCCGTTAATCGATGATATACCACGCAATCTTAATGCAAAACCACCCCCTGGTGCCCCTGAAGTAGAGGTTATATTTACACCTGGTATTTTTCCGTAGAGAGCGCCATCTACCGTAGACTGACTGGTAGTTCCTACTAATTCCTCGGAAGAAACCGTAGCAACCGCATTAGCCAGGTTTTCTCGTTTTACGGAACTGGCCAATCCAGTGACGACCACCTCTTCCAGTCCGGTTGCTGACTCCTCCAGGGTAACATTAAGGCTAGTTTCGCCTGTCACCCTTACTTCTGTATTGGCATATCCAAGAGAAGAAAAGACTAATGTTGCAGGAAAGGAACTAACCCCTATTTCAAAGTTTCCATCAAAATCCGTAGTTGTCCCTGTCGTTGTTCCTTTTACAACTACGTTTACGCCTGGCAGGGGCAATCCCTGCGTTGCTTCAGTTACGTTTCCCGTTATGGTTCCTTGTGCGGCCATGGTGATGGGGACGGCAAAAAGCACAAAAAAAAACGCACTTTTCCAAAAAGTCAATTTTAGTTTCATAAGGTTTGAGTTAGTTATTTGAAGGTCAAGGTAATGAAGATTTTAAATTTTAAAAACTTTTTTTCTCTTTTTACTTATAAAAAATTAACACATTCCTAATTATATAGGTGCTTAATGCCCACTTCAATAATTTAACTATCCATAAATTACACAAATCTCAACCAACTATAGTTATACCAACATCGAAATAGGAGGCTAATTGAATATTTATACGTACAATTATAAAAAGCAGGCATGCCAAGGAGGATTTAAATAATCTAGTTATCATCCAAGAATGTTATCTAAACTCTATACAAGTTAAGGCTTAGATAAAAATTCACCCGCAGAAATTTTAGTCGATAACCCCATTACTTCTTACATTTGCGTTTTCATAGATCAAGTATAACATGTATAGAAGTCATAATTGCGGGGAATTAAGGGAAGCCCATCAGAATACAGAGGTTACCCTATCAGGTTGGGTACAAACGGTAAGAGACAAAGGATTTGTAATTTGGGCCGACCTAAGGGATCGGTACGGAATTACACAACTTATCTTTGATGAGGAGCGCTCTTCCAAAGAGATCATGGATACGGCCAAGTCCTTGGGGCGCGAATTTGTGGTTCAGGTAAAGGGTACCGTCTTAGAGCGAAGTTCCAAAAATCCTAATATCCCAACAGGTAATGTGGAGGTCTTGGTCTCGGAAATAAAAATCCTAAATAAATCCATCACCCCTCCTTTTACCATTGAGGACCAAACCGATGGTGGGGAGGATCTAAGAATGAAATACCGCTATCTAGATATTAGAAGAAACCCGGTAAAAAACAATCTCATTTTTAGGCATAAGGTAGCCATGGAAGTAAGGAAATACCTTTCCGATCAGGACTTTATAGAGGTAGAAACCCCCTATCTAATTAAATCCACTCCCGAGGGAGCTAGGGATTTTGTGGTTCCAAGCCGCATGAACCAAGGTCAATTCTACGCCCTTCCCCAGTCGCCCCAGACCTTTAAGCAATTATTGATGGTTGGCGGCATGGACAAGTACTTCCAAATTGTAAAATGTTTTAGGGACGAGGACCTTAGGGCAGACAGACAACCAGAATTTACCCAGATAGATTGTGAAATGGCCTTTGTAGAGCAAGAAGACATCCTAAATGTCTTTGAGGGTCTTACTAAACACCTATTACAGGAAATAAAAGGGATTACCGTAGACAAATTTCCAAGGTTAACCTACGAGGAGGCCATGAGAAAATATGGTAACGACAAGCCCGATATCCGATTTGGAATGGAATTTGGCGAATTAAACGCCGTGGCCCAGCACAAGGATTTCGGAATATTTAACGAGGCCGAATTAGTGGTGGGAATTGCGGTTCCTGGTATAGCCTCCTATACTAGGAAGCAGTTAGATGCTCTAGTAGATTGGGTGCGCCGACCCCAAGTAGGTGCCAAAGGCATGGTTTATGTAAAGTACAACGAGGACGGATCCTTTAAATCTACCGTAGACAAATTCTTTGACCAGCAAGACCTGGCCAAGTGGGCTGAAGCTACTGGCGCAAAACCGGGCGACCTTATCTGTGTCCTTTCTGGTGATGCCAACAAAACCAGAGCACAATTGAGTGCCCTGCGAATGGAAATGGCAGAACGCCTAAAACTTCGAAACAAAGAAGAGTTTGCCCCGCTTTGGGTGGTAGACTTCCCATTGTTGGAATTGGATGAGGAAACGGGGCGTTACCATGCCATGCACCACCCTTTTACCTCTCCTAAGCCAGGACAAATGGAACTTTTGGATACAGACCCCGGTGCGGTTAAGGCCAATGCCTACGACCTGGTATTGAACGGAAACGAAATTGGTGGAGGATCTATCCGTATCCACGATAAGCAAATACAGTCTACCATGTTTAAACACCTTGGGTTTACCCCCGAGGAGGCCAAGGCTCAGTTTGGCTTTTTAATGGACGCCTTTCAGTACGGAGCTCCCCCTCACGGTGGCTTGGCATTTGGATTGGATAGACTGGTGGCCATATTAGGAGGGCAAGAGACCATCCGTGATTTTATCGCCTTCCCAAAAAACAATAGTGGTAGGGACGTAATGATAGATGCCCCGGCCGCTATAGATCAGGAGCAATTAAACGAATTGTCCCTAAAATTGGATTTAAAAGCATAGTACCGGAGAGAGCAATGGGAAAACAGCTCCACTCTTCAGCATAGATTCATTTAAAAAGGTTGGTAGTGCCTATGGCGCCTCCAACCTTTTTACTATCTTAACCGTTAAGATATTATAAAGCCATTAAAGTTCTTTAGCAAGGGTTATAATAAGCATAGTTGACAATATGGTGTCCCATAAAAACACTTTCTTTAGAAAATTCCTAAGATGGAGATATCGAAATATTTCCGAAAAGAATTTTATTATCATCTTAGGGGTAATTGTCGGTTTACTGGCTGGTTTGGCTTCCGTTACCATTAAAAACCTCACCTTTAGCGTAGCATCCTTGTTTGAGCAAGGGATCGTTTTCTCCCAAAACCAACTGTATTTCATTCTGCCCTTTATTGGCCTCCTCTTGGTTTTTTTGGTAAAGAAGCTACTTTTTCGCAATGGATTTCGCCCCCCAATACCGTCCTTTCTAAAAAGAGCCATCCCCACTTTATTATACGCGCTGCTAAGACAGAACGGAATGCTTTCTTATAAACTAATCTACCACCCTATAATTATGGCGCCACTTACCGTAGGGTTTGGGGGATCTGTGGGATTGCTGGGGCCGGCCATTACATCGGGATCGGCCATAAGCTCTAATCTGGGCCGTTTGTTGCACGTAGATAGTAAAACACGGACGCTGCTTATCGCCTGTGCCACCTCCGGGGCCGTGGCCTCAATGTTTAAAACTCCTATTGCCGCCTTGGTACTGGCCATAGAACTCTTTAGTCTAGACCTCACTTTTGCCTCCCTCTTACCCCTGTTAATGGCGTCCATTTCCTCGGTGCTAACGTCCTATTTTTTTCTAGGCGATGAAACTATCTTTAGCTTCAATATCGTAGACAAATTTGTCATCAACGATGCTGCGCCCTATATCCTCTTAGGCGTGGGAACTGGAATTGGCTCTATTTATTTTACCAAGATTTACTTTGCCGTCTATGCCTTTTTCGATCAATTTAAAACCCCCTTCCTAAAAGTCCTTGTTGGCGGACTTATTATTGGGGTGATGTTGTATTTTATCCCCCCCTTATACGGGGAGGGACTGAGTTTTACCAAGGATTTGTTCGATGGAAACCATTTGCATGCCTTGGGAACCACCCCTTTTGACGATGTTATTGATAATATCTGGGTAGTCATTGCCCTTTTGGTGGGCTTTACCATTTTTAAAGCCTTTGCCATGACCATTACCTTTGCCGCGGGAGGAGTAGGCGGGGTCATTATTCCTACTATGGTGATGGGAAGCGCCCTAGGTAATGTAGTCGCCAAAATCCTCAATAATTTAGGGCTGGGAATAACGGTATCCGAAGCCAATTTTACCTTGGTGGGCATGGCCGGACTAATAGCAGGGGTAATCCACGCGCCTTTAACAGCTATCTTCCTTATCGCGGAAATTACTGGGGGTTATGATCTTTTTATTCCCCTTATGATCACCGTTGCCATTTCCTATTTTATTACCAAACAGGTTATGGAACACACCATTTACACCAAGGAATTAGCAGAGCGGGGCGATCTGCTAACCCATGATCAGGATCAAAATGTGCTTACCCTTATGAAATTGGAAAGGGTGATAGAAAAAAACTTTATACCGGTACACCCAGAAATGACCTTGGGAGAAATGCTGCACAATTGCGTTACCAAATCTACCCGAAACCTTTACCCGGTGATAGACGATAACCAAATTCTGGTGGGCATTGTACTCTTGGACGACATTCGAAAATTTATGTTCGACGCCTCTTTGTACGACAGCATGAAGGTGGAAGATTTTATGCACAATCCGCCTGAACATATTATTTTTGAAAAAGATAATATGAAGACGGTCATGAAAAAGTTTCAACATTCGGAAGCTTGGAACCTCCCCGTCATAAAGGACGGAAAGTACCTGGGCTTTGTTTCCAAGTCTAAACTATTAACGGCCTACCGCAGAAAATTGATTAATTTTACAAGATAATTACCCCATATCATGAAATACCTTATCGTCCTAGTGCTGCTTGCATCCCTAGCCTCAATTATTTACGGCTTCACCATTCAGGAAACCGATGTAATTTTTGCCAATAAATGCATTGGTTTTGGCACAGTAGGCATTTTTTTAATTGCCATGCCCCTATTTCTTATAAAAGTTAGCAAAGGCAAAAACATGAAGGATTATATGCTGAACGAGGAGAACATACGAAAAATGCAGGGAAAGGATAAAAAACAAGAGAAAAAGGAATAAGCTACCGGCAGCCCCCATTTTATTGCATTTTCAAAAAACTATAAGTAGCGAGTACGGCCTTTAGTCCAGTCGTGGTCCTACACTAATTAAGATTTCTTCTCTGAATAAAGAAGCGCTTTAAGATTTCCGAAGCCTCTTCTTCCATAACACCACCTACCACGGTTGTTTTAGGGTGTAGTTTCGTATTCATGGTCTTAAATCCCCTGTCCATATCCCTAGCCCCATATACAATCTTGGAAATCTGACTCCAGTATAGGGCCCCCGCACACATTTGGCAGGGCTCTAAGGTTACATACAAGGTACAATCCTGCAGGTATTTCCCTCCCAAGAAATTGGAAGCGGCCGTAATGGCCTGCATCTCGGCATGGGCAGTAACATCTACCAACTGCTCGGTTAAATTGTGTCCGCGGGCAATGATCCTATTATTAACTACCACAACCGCACCTACAGGAATCTCCCCTTTTTCAAAAGCCATCTCCGCCTCCTGTAAGGCTTTCTTCATAAAGTAAGTATCGTCAAAGGGCGTTATCATAGTCCGGTTTTTAGACTACAATAGTAATCAATAATTAAATTCAATGTAAAGTAAAACCCAATTTATCCCTTAACTCAATTCCTTCAAAACCGCATTTCTACACTTCAAGAAGAAAAAACCAATGCTACTACAAAAAGATAAAACGGCGATGTACCTTGCCATCCCCTTGCCCTGCATTCCTCTAAAATGATTTTACCCTTCCCTAGGTCAATAATCCCATAATGCACCATTCGTAGCGCTCTAATGCAACAAGGGATACCTAAAAACCTTAGTTTTGTACTTTATCTTTATTACATGTCGAAAGCTATATTACCACATATCAACGATCCGCACGACCTTCGGCAAAGAAGCTTGGAAGAATTACCCCAATTGGCCAAGGAATTGCGAAGTTTCATAATAGACATTGTAGCCACCAAAGAAGGGCATCTTGGGGCCAGCTTAGGCGTTGTAGAGCTTACTATTGCCCTACATTATGTATTTAACACCCCCTATGACAAACTTATATGGGATGTTGGCCATCAAGCCTACGGACACAAGATACTTACTGGCCGAAGGGATGTTTTTCACACCAACAGACAACTAGGAGGTATTAGTGGATTCCCTCATCGGGAAGAAAGTGAATATGATGCATTTGGCACCGGGCATAGCTCCACCTCTATCTCGGCCATCTTGGGTATGGCCATGGCCTCCCATTTAAAAGGGGAAAAAGACAAGCAGCATATTGCTGTGATTGGGGATGCCTCCATTGCCAGCGGAATGGCTTTTGAAGGACTAAATCACGCAGGGGATACCAATCCTAATATTCTTATCGTATTAAATGACAATGCCATTGGCATAGATCCCAGCGTTGGGGCCCTAAAAAAATACCTAACCAATGTAAAGAAGGGCACAGCCAAGGATGAGAATCTTTTTGAGTGTTTAAACTTTAACTATACCGGACCTATAGACGGCCATAACCTCCCGCTTTTGATTAAAGAATTGGAGCGACTTAAATCTGTGCCAGGTCCTAAATTATTACACTTGATAACCACTAAAGGCAAGGGACTAAAAAAGGCGGAAGAAAACCAAGTGGTATACCATGCCCCGGGAAAATTTGATAGTATCACCGGCGACCTTTTACCCAAGGCCAATAAAATGGAACCGCCAAAGTATCAGGATGTATTTGGATATACCCTAGTTGAACTGGCCAAAAAAAACCCCAGGATTGTAGGGATTACCCCTGCAATGCCTACGGGTAGCTCTTTAAAGTATATGATGGACCGGTTGCCGGAGAGGGCCTTTGATGTGGGTATTGCCGAACAACACGCTGTAACCATGGCTGCGGGTATGGCCGCAGAAGGAATGGTTCCCTTTTGCAATATATACGCTACCTTTTTACAACGGGCCTATGATCAGGTAATACACGATGTGGCCCTACAAAATCTCTCTGTCATCTTCTGTCTGGACAGGGCCGGAATAGTGGGTCAGGATGGTGCCACTCATCACGGGCTGTTCGATATGGCCCAACTAAGAACCATCCCAAACCTAATTGTTTTTGCACCGATGAACGAGTTGGAGCTAAGGGATATTATGTACACTGCCCAATTGGGGCTACCACATCCCATTGCCATCAGATACCCCAGGGGCAGAGGAGTGGTATTGGATTGGAAACGCAAATTTTCTAAAATCATGATAGGAAAGGCAGAAGAACTGCAAAAGGGCACGAAAATTGCTGTATTGTCAATCGGCCATATCGGAAATATGGTGGCCGACCTATTGCCAACCTTAAAAAATAAAAATGAAATTGGCCATTACAATATGCGATTTGTAAAACCATTGGACCAAGATATGTTACAGACCATATTCCAGGACTACACCCATATCATTACGATAGAGGACGGGTGTAGTGCCGGAGGTTTCGGCAGTGCCATTGTGGAATATGCCAACGAAGTAAATTGTGGGATCCCTATTCGCGTAATGGGGGTCCCCGATAAGTTTCTAGAACATGGAACCGTGGAAGAACTACATCATATTGCCCAAATAGATAAACAAGCCCTAAGAAAACAAATTAATAATCTATTGAACATCGTTTAACATGCGCAGTAAATTTAGCTTCATTATCCTTTTGTTTCTATGTATCATTCCTCTAAACGCACAAGTAGCACCTACCCAAAAAACAGCATCGGACACGCTTAGGGTATCGCCTATCCCGGTAGATACCATGAGGATAGACACTATGCGCGTAGACACCATAGTGATAAGAACACTGCACCAAAAAATTAAAAACGTTGCACGCGGGGCTAATTTAAGCGGACCGGTCATTACCTTTAATAAAACAAAGGCCTTAGACGAGGAGTACCGCCCCTTTAGGATTCCCTCTTTTTGGGATAAGGAAAACAAGCTGAGCGTAAATTTTAACGAGGTAGCTTTTATCAATTGGAATGCCGGGGGAAACAATTCCGTATCGGCCCTAGCAAACATAAAGTTTCTACGTAACTATAAATTCAGGTACGTAAAATGGGACAACTTATTGGAACTCCGTTACGGTTTAAACTCACAGGAGAAGCAAAAATTGAGAAAAACGGACGATGCGATCCGCATCAGCACCAACTTTGCCTATAGACGGGATACCATAAGCAACTGGTACTACTCTATAAGGGCAAACTTTAGAACTCAATTCTCTAACGGTTACAAATACCCCAACAGGGACAATCCCATCTCGAGGTTTATGGCCCCGGGCTACGGATTTATTGGTGCGGGAACCTCGTACATCCCCGAAGGAAAGAAATTTGACCTCTACCTCTCCCCCTTTACGCAAAAGGCAACTTTTGTATTGGATCAGGAATTGGCAGATAGGGGATCTTTTGGAGTAGAACGGGCGCAATACGATGCGGAAGGAAATAAAATAAAAGATGGAGAAAACGTCATCATGGAATTTGGGATTCTAGTGACGAATAACTGGGAGACCGAAATTTTTGAAAACGTATTATTAAAACATCGTTTAAGCCTATATACGGACTACCTCAACAGCTTTGGAAATGTGGATATTGACTCGGAACTCAATATCTCCCTAAAGGTCAATAAAAATATAACAACCAATTTGGGGACCCATATAATTTATGACGACGATATTAAATTTGACCCTATAAAAGCGGATGATGGGACCATTATAAGTGATGGCACCCCAAAAATTCAGTTTAAACAGCTCTTTGGGGTGGGCATCAATTATAATTTTTAAACAGGGCTACAGCTGCTTCCCCATAATCTTGTTGTGGATGTGTACGGCGGCACTGTCCGAAAGACTGGCCACATAGCAGCAGGCATTCAATAATATATTATAAATAGATCCCTCGGTATCTCGGTACAACTCTGGCAGGGTAGAAAGTATCAAGGCGTCGTAATTGGACCTTTTATTTTCTTTCTGCCTCATTAAAGCGGTGGTATAAACTTCCAAAATGTCCGAGATAATCTTGTACCCAGCAATTTCCTTTTCTATAACTTCCTGTGACTGATATACCTTGTCTTTACTTATGGATAAAATATCTTGAATTTGCGCTTTAAACTTACTTTTCTCCAATAAGGAAACGCTAAACTCCCCTTTTAAAATAGCGTCTTCGCTGGCAATAAAAGTAGCTATGGCATCAGAAATTAAGGTGTTTATGGCCAATGCCCGCAAATAACTCATACGATCTTCCATATAGACCAACTCGTTATATTTCTTGACGTTGATGCTGTCTTTTACCAATTTAATCAGATATTCCAAGGCAAAATCCTCTGGAATTAACCCTAGGTTAATCCCATCTTCGAAGTCTATAATGGTATAGCAAATATCATCTGCAGCCTCCACCAAATAAGTTAAGGGATGCCTACAATAGCCAACATCCCCACTTTGGGAAGTTGAAAGCAACCCCAATTCTGCGGCTACTTGTTTAAAGGAATCCACATCTGTCTGAAAAACCCCAAATTTTTTATCCGCTATATGCTTGGTGGGCTTTTTGGGCAGTGATTCCTTGGGATATTTCATAAAGGCGCCCAGGGTAGCATAACTAAGTCGCAAACCGCCTTCTACACCTTTTCTAGATTCGGTTAACAATTTATATCCATTAGCATTCCCTTCAAACTCCAAGATATCC
Organism: Arenibacter lacus; assembly: GCF_008711145.1. Taxonomy (NCBI): domain Bacteria; kingdom Pseudomonadati; phylum Bacteroidota; class Flavobacteriia; order Flavobacteriales; family Flavobacteriaceae; genus Arenibacter; species Arenibacter lacus. The sequence continues at coordinate 139,211 of NZ_VVIN01000003.1, read as the reverse complement.
TGATACTCCTTATCGCTAAGTTGCTCCTTAAAACGCTGACCGTTCCCATTCTTAAAATACTCCCCAATGGCCTTTTCGCCACTATGCCCAAAGGGAGGATTCCCTATGTCGTGGGCCAAGGCTGCCGCTGCTACAATAGCTCCAAAGTCGTTAAACCTATACCCATGAATCTCACTTAAATAAGGGTGTTTCTCCAATACTTTTTTCCCAGCAATTCGCCCCAAGCTTCTGCCCACCACGGAAACCTCCAAGCTGTGGGTTAGGCGGGTGTGCACAAAATCTGTCTTGGACAAGGGGATTACCTGGGTCTTGTCCTGCAGGCTCCTAAAAGCCGCAGAAAAAATAACCCGATCATAATCTACTTCGAACCCCAAACGGGTTTCATCCTGTTCTTTTCGCAATCTTTTACTGGTATCCCCAAATCGTCTCAGAGAGAGTAATTGTTCCCATTTCATAGTACATAATTAAAACCCGCAAGATACATTTTTCAGGAATGGCCTTCCCACCAAACCTCCCCCAAATTCTCTTAGCCCCCTATTTTGCTTAACCATTCCTTAATCCCAACTTTACATTCGTCACAAAAGGATTTCCTAATTTAGCAGTTGTTTATAAACAACCTTGTTTCATTATTTTGTTAGTTTTTGTCGACTATAATCTTGAAACTCAGCTACCTTTGGCCAAGGTAGCTTTTCTATTTAAACTAAAATTGTTCTTCAGTTAACGTTAAATTAACGTACAATCCTGTAATTTGCAGTCGACAAAAACTAATGATTACACTTATGAAACAATTAGCATGTTTGCTATTTATTCTATTATTGGCACCCGTATATTCCCAAACCGAAGCCCCGGAGTTTGGTAAGGGATTATTAAATCTGGTGGGGAAGGATAGCAGTTGGACGATGAACCTTGCTACCCGATTTCAGTTTTTGACCACCACTACTTGGGATCAAAACGCCGATGACAAATGGGCAGATCCCCATACCACGGCCTTGGTCCGCAGGGCACGATTAAAATTTAAGGGATATGCCTATTCCCCAAAACTAAAGTACAAGGTAGAACTAGGACTATCTAACCGAGATATGTCCGGAGCCTCCATTTACACGAGCAATGCCCCTAGGTTTATTCTAGATGCCTTTGTTATGTGGAATTTCTATGAAAACTTTGAATTGTGGATTGGGCAGACCAAGTTACCCGGCAATATGGAACGGGTAATATCTTCCGGGAACCTACAACAGGTAGACCGATCGCGCTTAAACAGTAGGTTCACTTTAGATAGGGAAACAGGAATACAGCTTAGGCACCAATTCTACCTCTTCAACAATTTCTTGATTCGCGAAAGGTTTGCACTATCCCAAGGGGAAGGCAGAAATGTCACCAATGGCAATATAGGAGGCGCCCAATTTACCAGTCGTTTAGAACTACTCCCTTTTGGTGAGTTTACCAAAGGAGGGGAATATTCCGGAGCCGATATGGCCCGTGAAGAAAGTCCAAAGCTTATGCTTGCAGCTACCTATGACCATAACAAAAATGCGGTTAAGACTAGAAGCAATCAGGGGAGTTATATGACCAATGATATTGGATTCCATCATACGGATATAAATACCGTTTTTGTGGATGCCATGTTCAAATACCAGGGCTTCTCCTTTATGGGGGAATACGCCCATAGAACTGCCAAAGATCCCATCGCAAAAAATTCTGATGGCAGTCTAACAGGAGATATTGTACAAGTGGGCGATGGCCTCAACCTACAGTCGGGCTACCTTTTTAACAATAACTGGGAGGTTTCCGGTAGGTATACCCATATCGCCTTAGACAAGCTTATAACAGGCAATCCTAAAGAAAATCAATATACCTTAGGCCTTTCCAAGTACATAGTGGGCCATAAATTAAAAGTTCAGACAGATCTAAGCTATATGTCGGTAAATGGAGGAACCGATGAATTAATGTATAGATTACAGTTCGATATACATTTTTAACCAATAACATAACCTTTTCATAACATTAGTGACCAATTCACTTTGGATATTTGCAAACATTTATCTTAACAACTATGGATGATATTTACTTTTTGATGATAATAGCCCTTGTCTTTTTGGCAATTGCCGATTTGATAGTAGGGGTGAGCAATGATGCAGTGAACTTTTTAAACTCTGCCATTGGTTCTAAAGCGATTTCTTTTAGGACTATTATGGTGGTAGCGAGCATTGGAATTGCCGTAGGGGCCATTTTCTCCTCAGGAATGATGGAGGTAGCCCGAAAGGGGATCTTTAATCCCAGCGAGTTTATGTTTAACGAGATTATGATCATTTTTATGGCGGTCATGATTACAGACATCCTACTGTTAGACTTCTTTAATACCATAGGGATGCCCACTTCCACTACGGTTTCTATCGTATTTGAACTATTGGGGGCCTCGGTAGCCATGGCGCTTATAAAAATAGGGGCCGCTTCTGGAAGCTATGTGGAAGTATTCAACTACATTAATACCTCCAAAGCCACAGAAATTATCCTGGGAATTCTGCTCTCGGTGGTCATCGCATTCTCGGTGGGTGCCTTTGTACAGTATATTTCCCGCTTATTGCTCTCCTTTAATTTTAGGAGAAAGGCAAAATGGATAGGCGCCTTATTTGCCGGAACAGCACTAACGGCCATTACCTACTTTATATTGATCAAAGGATTAAAGGGTGCTTCCTTTGTAAGCGACAGTGTATTAGAATTTACCCAAAACCACACTGCAGGCATTATAATTGGGAGCCTTGCGTTATGGTCCCTAATTTCTTACCTATTAACTGCCTTCTTTAAATACGACAGTTACAAACTTATTATTATTGCAGGTACCTTTGCCCTAGCGCTTGCCTTTGCGGGGAACGACTTGGTGAACTTTATTGGGGTACCAATAGCCGCTTGGCAATCTTTTGAGGCTTGGCAGGCATCTGGAATAGCGGCCGATCAATTTAATATGGGTATTCTTGCCAACAAGGTTGCTACCCCTACCTACCTCTTGTTCGGGGCAGGAATAACAATGGTGCTTACCCTTTGGTTTTCTAAAAAGGCGCGCTATGTTACCCAAACAGAAATTAACCTATCCCGTGAAGGGGAATCCAAAGAGCGTTTTCAACCCAACTTTTTGTCAAGAAGTATTGTAAGGGGAGCCATGCTAATATCTGCCGGTGCAGATGCTATTACACCTGCTTCCTTAAAGAAAAAAATTGATGCCAATTTTGAGAAGCCAGTCATAGCCCTTTCTAAGGATAAGACCTTTGAGATGCCCGCTTTCGATATTATTAGGGCAGCGGTAAACCTTATGGTAGCCGGGGTATTAATCTCCATTGCAACCTCTTACAAATTACCGTTATCTACTACTTACGTAACCTTTATGGTGGCCATGGGTACTTCCTTGGCCGATAGGGCGTGGGGTGCAGAAAGTGCTGTTTACCGGGTTGCCGGAGTACTAAATGTAATTGGCGGTTGGTTTTTTACTGCATTGATGGCATTCGTCTCAGCGGCGGTCATCGCTTACCTAATCAATATTCACGTCCCTTCTATGCTGGCCATCCTATTGTTGATTGCGGTACTTTTATTGGTTCGCAACTATATTTCCCACAACAAAAAATCCAAGGAAATTAGTGCTGAGGATAGCTTGAGAAAAGCGGAAAGCAGCTCGATACAAGGAGTTATTGAAGAAAGTGCCAATAATATATCTAATGTTGCCAAAAGAGGTAATAAGATATACACCAATACCATCAACGGTTTAGCAAAGCAAGATTTAGACTTGCTTAAGAAAAACAAGAAGCAGGTGGTAAAACTATCCAACGAGGTAGATGAATTAAGAGACCACATCTTCTTCTTCATTAAAAACCTAGATGAGGCAAGTGTTGGTGCAAGTAACTTCTACATTAATATTTTAGGTTATTTGCAGGATATGACCCAATCCCTGGAGTACCTGTCCAAGATTAGCCACAAGCACATCAACAACAACCACAAGAAGTTGAAGTACAACCAGATAAAGGAAATTAAGGAAATAGATCAGAAGTTAGACTTATTGCTTAGCGAGACCAAGGAAGCTTTTGAAACCCGTAATTTCACCCAGATAGGATCTATATTAGGTAGTAAGCAGACGCTGTTAGATATGGTCTCCCAGAAGATTGAAAAACAGATCGCAAGGACTCGTACAGAAGAATCGAGCCCCAAGAACACTACCCTTTACTTTACCATTCTCTTGGAAACAAAGGATTTTATAAACGCCACTATGAATTTATTGGAATTATACTACCAAGAACATGACAGTACGGTGAAGCCCGCCAAAGTAGAAGTGTAGGCTTCCCAATTTTAAATCAAAAAGGCAACCTGTGCAAGCTTAGCATGGGTTGCCTTTTTTTTATCAACTTCTCTACAGTCCCCCTTTTTTCTTTCTTTGTTTCTAGAAAACTCCAACCAGTCTATACCTTATATAAAATCCTTTTGAGTATAATGGCAGGTTTCTCCTAAACCACCCGCCACTTTTCCCTATATCCTAACTCCGATTACCAACCACAAGTCCCTCCTTAACATTCCCTCAGTATTTTTAAACAATACCTCCGATTACAGCAATAATCCTATTATCTATCCGCAACATTCTCATTATTGGAGTCAAAAAAATACAAAAAAGTGAAAAAATAATATTGCCGTATTAAATCTTTTTCTAACTTCACTTAGTCTTAATTATTTGTTAAAAACTAAAACCAACCACACCCAATGTACTCAAGACCAGCTTTTAACAAAGTAGTTGTAGCAATTATTGCATTGGCGACCCTTACCAACTGCTCGGGCCCCAAACGAATAAAATTCCCAGAGCCGGTAGATACTGAAACCAGGCCAATTACCTATCAAAAAAAGCAGTTGTTAGCAATACCTGAGCTGGGGCTGTATTTGGACAACACTTTTGCTGGGGCAAGACTCAATGGATTTCAAAAAACCAATGATTCTACCATCACCCTATATATTCAACCAGAAAACCAACCTATAAACAATAGTCCCTATTATGCATTTAAAACATGGGCAGACCATCAAAAACCGGTCTACTTTACCTTTCATTACCCAAAGGGATATAAACATCGGTACATCCCAAAACTTAAACAAAACGGAGCACCATGGACCATAGTAGATTCGTCCCAGTACTCCTTTAGGGATTCTATTTTCACCCTTAAAGTGAAGGTATCCCCAGACACCACACTTATCGCCGCACAAGAAATCTATAACAGTAAGCTTACCAAGGACTGGTATACGGGGCTGGCAAATACAAACCCCACCGCGGTACGTTTAAAAAGTGCAGGAAGCACCCCAGGAAATAGAGACATCCCCTATCTAGATCTCTACCAAGGCAGTGCTAAGGGAAAAGACGTTGTAATACTTATAACACGGCAGCACCCACCAGAGGTCACCGGGTTTATGGCCTTTCAAAGTTTTTTGGAAACCATTTTAGACCATTCTGCCCTTTCCAAGTCCTTCCTAAACAAGTATCGGGTCCTGGCCTTTCCCATTATGAATCCCGATGGGGTAGACCTAGGCCACTGGAGACATAATGCCGGCGGGGTAGATTTAAATAGGGACTGGTCCAAATACCGACAACCAGAGATAAGACAGGTAGTCTCTACCATTGAGGAAGTCCTAAAAAAAGACCAAGGAAAGGTACTTCTGGGTCTCGATTTCCACTCCACCTGGTATGATGTATTTTATACCAATGACCAGCGGGAAGGCACTACCATTCCCAATTTTCTACCACAGTGGTTTGCTGGTTTGGAAAATAACATTCCCAATTATACGGTAAATGAAAAAAGTAGCACCAGCACCAAGCCAGTATCCAAGGGCTGGTTTTTAAACAGATTTAAGGCTATAGGAATCACTTATGAAATTGGGGATGATACCCCACGGGACTTTATCGCCTTAAAGGGTAGGGTATCTGCCCAGGAAATGATGAGAATACTAGTAAACATGAATAACTAAAACCATTTCAATGAAAAAACAATTAATTTTTCTAATCGCTACACTATTCCTTGTAGGACTGGGCCAGGCCCAAGTGACCGTAACAGGAAATGTAGGTGATGGAGCAGGCCCCCTACCTGGGGCATCCATCATTATTAAAGGCACCGACCAAGGGACCACCAGTGACTTTGATGGAAATTATTCCATTGATGCAGCAACAGGGGATATCCTGCTCTTCTCCTATGTGGGTTACAAATCCCAGGAAATTGCCGTTGGAACCAACACCACTATCAATGTGGTATTACAGGAGGATGCACAAGCCTTGGACGAGGTAGTGGTATCCGTACTGGGATTTAAGGAAAAACGGGACAATGTGGCCTCTACCTATTCGGTTATTGGAGCAGAAAGCGCCCTGCGCTCTAAGGAACCCACCTTGGTAAACAGTTTGGCCGGGAAGGCTGCAGGTTTAAGCATAACAGGCACCAGTGCCGATCCTGGTGCAGGATCTACCATACAGATCCGAGGAGTGAGTTCCATTAATGGGAGTGCGCCGCTTATTGTAGTAGACGGTATTCCCATTAACAATAGCAATTTGGAAGGCTTGGGGAGTGATTCGGACGGTGGAGTATCCCAGCAATCGCGTTTAAACGACATTAACCCAGACGACATAGAATCTATCCAAGTCTTTAAAGGGGCCTCCGCAGGTGCCATTTACGGCTCTAGGGCACTAGGTGGAGTGATAGTGATCACCACCAAAAGGGGAAAAGAAGGAAAGATGGCGGTTTCTTTGAGCTCTTCGGTCTCTATTGATAAAATAAATAGAAGGCACCCCTTACAGAAAAGTTTTGGACAAGGATCCAATGGCAACTATAGCCCAACCAGTGCCAACTCTTGGGGCGATCGTATCTCGGACCGGTCTGGAGCAGCCGATGTATTGGACACTAGCGGTCAATATTTTGAGGCACAGGACGGCACCTTATATTACCCCATCACCCAAAAGAATAGCAACGCCATCTATTCCGATAGGAATTTTGACAGGGTATTCAATGATGGAATCGCCCAGGACATTAAGCTCAATGTTTCCGGTGGTAGTGAACGCGCCACCTTTTACTTTAGCGTTTCCCATTTAAACCAGGAGGGAATCATAAAAGCCTCGGATTATTACAAGAATACTTTTACCATTGGAAATACGTATAAGTTTAATGATTGGCTAAGCTCCTCGGCCAAGGTTTCCTATACCAACAGCAAATCCAACAGAATACAACAAGGCTCCAACACAGCTGGTATCTACTTGGGATTGTTACGCACCCCACCAGATTTTGATATTTCGGACTACATAGGCACTTATTATGACAGCAACGGGAATCCGGTACCGCTTCGCCACCGATCCTATAGAAGATATTTAGGAAATACCCAAAATCCCACGTACAACAACCCCTTATGGACGGTGAACGAAGTAACTAGTGAAACCGCAGTAGACCGCGTCTTTGGTTCCGTTGATTTTAATATCAAGGCCACTCCTTGGTTAGCCTTTATTCTACGGGGCGGCCTGGACACCTACAATGATGATCGGGTATATTTCTTCCCTATGTTTTCGGCAGATGGAGCCAATAACGGGAGGTACCAAAACGAAATTTTCAACAATACGGAGATATCCGCCGATCTTATCTCCATGCTAAATTTTTCCCTAGGGGATAAAATAACGAATAAAACCACCTTAGGCGCTGCCATAAACGATAGGGACAGAAAGCAGTTGTATGTAGAGGCAATCGATTTCCTCTACAACAGCCGACTACAAAATCCGTCCATAGCCGCCAACAAGGATGTTATAGAAAGGAAAACCAAAATAAGAAACGTACGCTTTTATGGGCAGACCAGTTTTGACTATGACGATCTGTTAAACCTAAATTTGGGACTTACCCATGAGGACGCTTCTTCCAGTTCCGAAGCATTGGTTTACCCCAGTGCAGAATTGGGCTTTAAATGGAGTAACTTACTTAACCTAGAACCTAGTAGCGCCCTTTCTTTTGCCAAGCTTAGATTGGCCTATGGAGAGGTAGGATTGGCACCCGATGCCCATGGTTGGGAAACTGGGTACGAGACCGCCACCTACTCTTCCTATTCCGATGGTATTTCCCTTACTGCCTTTGGTGGGGGCTTTAGATTGAATGACGACCAGGGAAATCCACTGCTGAAATTTGAAAGAAAGAAGGAGTACGAATTGGGAATGGATCTTCGTTTCTTTAGAAATCGCATACGCCTATCCGGAACCTATTATTACAATGAGACCAATGACATGATCTTGAACCTAGACCTTAACCCCTCCTCTGGCTTTGACACCTTCTCCGGGAACGTAGCTTCCTTGGAGAATAGGGGGTATGAAGTGGAATTTGACTATAATTTCCTGAAAAAAGAGCACCTTTCCCTCAGTATCTACGGGAACGTCTTTGGCAATAAAAATGAAGTAACAGACCTGGGAGGAGTTGCTTCCGTAGACCTCACCCCAGGATCTTCCATTAAATCCAGCGCCGTATTGGGAGAGCCCTTGGGCGTTCTCTTGGGAAGTGCGGCCCTAAAAAATCCGGATGGTAGTCTAAACCTGGATGAAAACGGTTTTCCGCAGTTAGATACCTCTGGGGATAAGGTGCTGGGCGACCCCAACCCGGATTGGCGTGGCGCTGCAGGGCTACGTGCAAATTGGAAAGGCCTATCCCTTAATGTATTGTTCGAAACCAGTCAGGGTAATGATATAGGGGAAAGGACAAAGTATGTTCTATACGGTTTTGGTACCCATGCAGATGTTGGCAACGACGTTACCCTTTCCCAAAACCTACTGAATGCGGACGGGGACCTTATTACGGCCGGAAGCACGGTACGGGGCAATGTAATGGACTTTGGCGGCGGGCCGGTACTATTGGACCAAAGCTGGTATACCTCCCTGGGAGGAGGCTTTGGAGGGTCTGTAATTAACGAGTTTGCCATAGGCGATGCCAGCTGGACCAGGTTAAGGGAACTAAGCCTAGCCTATAGCCTGGAGGGCGACTTAATGAAGCGGATAGGACTGGAATCCGTACAGTTCTCCCTCACGGGAAGGAACATTGCCTTGTGGACCAAGGTTAAGGGGATAGACCCAGATGTAAATCAGTTTGGTGCAGGCGTGGGAAAAGGCCTGGATTACTTTACCAACCCTAGCTCTAAATCTGTGGTTATTGGAATTAATATCAATTATTAAAAATATTAGCGATGAAAAAATATATAAAACAGCTAGTGAGCATAACATTGCTTCTATCCCTTGTAGGCTGCGAAAGTTATTTGGATGTAAACGAAGATCCCAATGTAGCCACCGATGTCCCGCCAGAACTACTCCTAAAGGGTATGGAGCTGGCCAATGTACAGATCCAATCCGGACACCTCATGAGAATTTCCCAATTTTGGACGGGCCAGATGAGGGGTGTGGACAACCTCTATGGTAGAATCAACGATTATATTATCTCTCCCGAAGATTCTAACGGCATATGGGCTTTTATGTACCACGGAGTGATGACCCAAAACGACATCATTCAGGAAACCTCCAATGACAACCTTTTAAAAGGAATTTCCAATATTCTGGAGGCACATGCCATAGGTAGTTTTACCTCCATGTTTGGAGATGTTCCCTATAGCGAAGTAGGCGTAGCAGAAAATCCAATTTTTGACGGACAGCAAGCAGTGCTGCAGGCGGCACAATCCGTCTTAAACACTGCTATTTCCCAATTAAACATGGTACCAGAGTCCAGAAGATTTCAGGATGACATCTTTTTGGGAGGAAATCCAAAGGCATGGATACAAGTAGCCCACAGCTTAAAGGCGCGTTATTTTTTAATGACAAGACAATACGACCAGGCCTATCAAAGTGCCCTGTTAGGCGTGCAATCTGCGGAAAACTCCCTACGGTATGCCGCAGCGTACAGTGATTACGGTTCCACGGATGAGAATAGTAGCCTCTACAACCTAATTTTGAGAGGAAGTAGGGCGGGCGACCTTACATCCAATGGTTCATTTCTACAGGACTTGCTGGATAAAGACAACCCCAATTCCCGGAACAATCCCAAGACTGATGAAAGTAGAAGGCGCGATTATCTTATTCTGGATAATGCCGCAATTAATGACAACAGACTAAGCGCCGCACATGCCACCATGCCCTTGGTGACCTATGAGGAAAATTTAATGATCCTAGCGGAAACCGCTTATAGAACGGTGAGTTTTGAGGAGGCTCTAGGCCATTTAAACACCTTAAGACAATATTTAAATACCGGCAATGCCTTTAAAGGAGATCCCGGCCTAACCTTTCAATACGATGCCTATGTTGCGGCCGATTTTGATGCCGGTGGCATGATGAACTCAGACAATATAGAGGCAGGAAAGGCCCTTTTACGCGAAATTATGGAGGAAAAATACGTAACGGGCTTTGGCACCTTAACTCCTTTTGATGATTTTAGACGCATACGGACTACCGATCCGGATATCGCCATGCCGCTTCCTATAAATGCAGGCAATGCTTATCCAGAAAGGTTTTTAATTGCACAGGACGAGATCGATGGGAATCCCAATGCCCCAAGCCCCATACCAGACCTTTTCCAAAAAACTTCGCTAAATCAGTAACCAAAAAAGTAGAACCTAAAAGGCTCCCAAAACCTAGGTTTTGGGAGCCTTTTTATTATGGTTGATAGGAATAGAATACCTTTTCCGGAGGTTGTTTAGCTCGCTGCTACGCCTAGCGATAAAAATTCATATGATCGATATATTTCCAAACAGCTTCAGTTAGCATAGGCCGTATATTTTTACCCTCTTTTATTTGTTTACGAATAAAGGTAGAGGATATCTCCATAATGGGAGCTGCAATATGATGTATCTTGGGATGTCCCTGAAATTGAGTATCCGTTTTCCCTTCAGAAACTCTTGGGTAAACATAGATGTCGTGATTCTCCAGAATAACCTCATAGTTTTTCCATTTATGGAACCCTTTTAGGTTATCCTCGCCCATAATAAGGGAAAAGTGATATTTATCCCCGTACTTTTCGGATATATGAGCCAGGGTATGCACGGTATAATTAGGTTGCGGTAGATTAAACTCGATATCGCTGGGCCGCAATTTGGGATAATCGGTAACTGCCTCATAGATCAATTGGTACCGATGGTGGTTCTCCAATAAGGTCTTTTTGGTTTTAAATGGACTTTGGGGGGTAATTACAAACCACACCTCATCCAAATCCGAAAATTCTGCCATATGGTTCGCAATTACCATATGGCCTATATGTATGGGGTTGAACGTCCCAAAAAACAAACCCACCCGTTTCTGTTTCATGTGTGCTATAAGTCCTTTATCATTTTAAAATAACCGGTTATACCCTCTCCAGTACTAACAGTACTGAGTAATCTATGTAGCTTTTGGGGTTACCCCTACAAAATCGGCCACCAACTGATGTGCTTCCTCCAACGCTACCTCTAGGTCGTAATTCTTTATAATACGGTCAAATTGTGGTGCCGTTGCCAGTTCTACAGAAGCCTTGGCAACTCGCATATTAATTTTGTCCTCGGATTCCGTACTTCGTTTCTTTAACCTTATTTTTAGTTCATCCACGCTAGGGGGCTTTACAAAAACGGCAAGGGTCTGTTCCGGGAACTTCTTTTTAATCCGTAAGCCCCCTACCACATCAATATCAAAGATTACATTCTTTCCTTCGGCCCAGAGACGCTCTACCTCACTCTTTAGGGTACCGTAAAAGTTATCTCGGTATACCTCTTCCCATTCCAAAAAATTGTCCTCCTTTATATGTTGCTTAAACTCGGACAAGTCCATAAAATAATAGTGCTCCCCGTGTTTCTCCTCACCTCGCCTTGGTCTGGAGGTGGCAGATATGGAAAAAGCCAAATTAAGTTCTGGTTGCTTTAAAAGGTGTTTTACTATAGTAGTCTTACCACTCCCGGATGGTGCTGAAAATATAATTAACTTTCCTCCTTTCATTATAATACGTTGAGCATTTGTTCCTTAATTTTTTCCAATTCGTCTTTCATCTGCACCACCAACTGTTGCATGGGCGCAAAGTTAGCCTTGGACCCAATGGTGTTTATTTCCCTACCGATTTCTTGTCCAATAAAGGCTAATTTTTTACCGTTAGAATCCACAGAATTAAGGGTAGTAGTAAAATAATCCAAGTGGTTTTGCAATCTTACCTTTTCTTCGGTAATATCATATTTCTCCAAATAATAGATCAACTCCTGCTCAAAGCGATTGGCATCTACATTTTCCTTTATATCTGCAATCGCCTTCTCCAATCGCTCCCTAACGGTTTGCAATCTATCCTTATCCATTTCCGTGACCTGGGAAAGCAACTCCTTTAAATTGGTGATACGGGCTTCAAAATCGTTTTCCAAGACCCTTCCTTCCTCCGTTCTAAAGGCATTAATTTCCTTTAAGGCCAAGACCAATCCCTCTTTTATAACCTTAAACTCTTCTTCATCTATATCTTCCCTTTCCGTTTTCATGGTATCGGGCATACGCATTGCGATTTCCAACAATGCCATATCATTTCCAGGTACAATTCCACCTAACTGCTGCATATACTGCTTCACTACGGCCTCATTAACCACCGAAGAAGTCTCTACACCCGTGTTTTCAACATATAGACCAAAGTCTACCTTCCCTCTCACTAGTGAACTAGCGATGGTTTTACGCAGCTCTAATTCCTTTTCCCGGTAAGCCGAAGGAATCCTGGTGTTTAAATCTAGACTTTTGCTGTTAAGGGATTTGATCTCTATGGTGATCTTTTTGGATGGAAGTTGTATCACATGCTTCCCAAAACCCGTCATGGATTGAATCATAAAATAAATTTAAATTTTGACAAATGTAATCAAATTAGATTTTTCATCCTCCATTCCAGGGTATAATCAAGGATTGTGCTACTTGTGATACGTCTATCACATGGAACGCTAACAGCCCTATAGATTATGCTTTTAGCAGATTTACAGGGATACCTGGGGGGACCTTCACAAATGCCGTTAGACGCTACCCTCCAAATTTGCCCCACAGAAGCAATGGTAGGTACAGGGCATAAGACTATTAGAAGTAATAACACATACTAAAGCAAAGTAGGTACCTAGGCATGAACAACCTGAAGCACCCACTTCACCTATAACCACTTAAATTCTATACTTATACAAGTCGTTAGGAGGCTAGCGACTTGTAGTATTTTGACCATTATTTGGGAAGGAGCTTTTTACAGCATAACTTTATTTACACTTGTCGGCTATCAAAAAAGCCTAGTTGTTGCTATAAAAAGCTCCCTTATAATTGAATTACAATTCCCTAACCCAAATATTTCTAAAACTTACCCTACTGTTATCCCCATGGTCTTGTAGTCTTAGGGGGCCTTTTCCATGTGGTGGATTTTTAGGCCATCCCACATAAGGAGTAGTTCCCTTTATCTCTACATGGTCTTGTATCACCACCCCGTTGTGGATAACGGTAATAGTGCCAGATTTTGTTTTATCGCCCTGCTCATTAAATTCCGGAGCATGGTAGATGATATCATAACTATTCCACTCCCCACTAGGTACCGATGCCATGGCTAGGGGCGTATGTTGTTTATAAATGGAGCCTACTTGCCCGTTTACATAGGTGTCATTATCGTTATTATCCAATATTTGAACCTCATACAAGCCTTGTAAAAACACCCCACTATTGCCCCTACTCTGTTTTTCACCCTGGATATCCTTGGGAGATTTCCACTCTAGGTGCAATTGAATGCTTCCAAAATCCTGAACGGTCTGAATGTCCCCAGTTTTATCGGCAACCGTCATGCTCCCATCCGAATTCACGTGCCATTTGGCTTTGGAGCCATCCTTGGTACTCACCCAATTATCTAAGTTATCGCCATCAAAAAGCACAATGGCATCACTTGGGGGCTCTAGAAAAGCAGGGGTAGACTTTACCACAGGGGGTATAGGCTTGTACACTTCCGTTTCTTCGGGTGTGGTAGGCTCGGCACCCTTATATTCCTCATGAACCACTCGCTCATTGGATTGCATATTAGATGCAATGGGTTCCATGGCATCTACCGTTACCTTTTCCTTGCAGGCGACGGTAAGCAATAAAAAAAGTGGGATATACGTAAAAGTAAGTTTCATAAAAGTATGGTTATTTGACTTAGTCCAAAGATTTGATCTTTATATTTCTATAGGCAACGATATCTCCATGGTCTTGCAGACCAATTTTTCCGGTTGGATATTTCCCAAAATGATCGGAGCCCTTAAATTTGGATTTATCCACTAAGGCTTCCCATCCTTCCCCATTTACCGGGAAGTTAATAATCTCCTTGCCATTGAGGACCACACTGCCTTCATTGGTTTTGTGGTTTACTGTAAGCACGCAGGTATTCCATTCCCCAGCCGGCTTGGTAACATCTTCACTAGGCCCAACCATATCGTACAAAGCGCCTGCCTGACGGATAGGTCCGTTTTTGGCATCGGGGTGTTTTTTATTGTCCAAGACTTGAATCTCTGGTCCAGAAAGGTAGGCCTCGTTCAAGCTCTCTATTTCTTTCACTCCCCAAAAGATTCCGCTATTTCCCCCTTCAGAGATTCTCCACTCTAGGGAAAGAACAAAATTGGTAAAGCTCTCCTTGGTCACTAGGTTATACTTCTCCCCTTTTTTACGCTCTTTAGGCGGATAGAACACCATTGCGTTATCCTCTATTTTCCAAGCCTCACCAACGCCTTCTTCTAAATATCGCTTCCAAGAATCAAAATTGGTCCCGTCAAAAAGCACCTGCCATTCTCCCGAGTTTTCGGATGCACTGGCAGCTGTTTCCGTATTTGTAGTGACGTCCGAATCTGGCAACGCCCCGTCTTTTTCCTTTTTTTCCTTGCAGCCCATCACCAAAACAGCAATTAAGGCAGTATATAATAAGTTTTTCATAGGTAGATTTTTATAAGTTTTTAATGACCCTATGTAAACTCGCCTAGCGGCAATGAAGTTCACATAGCTTTATTCGCATCCCGAATATATTCCGATACGATTATAGTCCCAATATTTGTTTAAGCATTTCTTTGTCTGTTTTGGCTCCTGCAAAATCATCAAATGTTTTTTCGGTGGCCTCAATAATATGGTCTTGGATGAATTTAGCACCTTCCCTTGCTCCTTGCTCTGGACTTTTTATACAGCATTCCCACTCCATTACTGCCCACACATCACATCCGTACTGGGTAAGTTTGGAAAAAATGGTTTTAAAATCTATCTGTCCATCCCCCAAGGAACGGTATCTCCCAGCTCGATTTCCCCAATCGTTATAGCCCCCGAACATACCTTTCTTTCCTGTAGGGTTAAATTCGGAATCCTTCACGTGGAACGATTTTATAAACTCGTGGTAGTGGTCTATATACGCGATATAGTCTAGTTGCTGAAGCACAAAATGACTTGGATCGTAAAGTATATTTACCCTTTTATGGTTTCCGGTAGCTGCCAAAAAGCGCTCAAAGGTATCCCCATCGTGAAGGTCTTCCCCTGGATGGATCTCATAACAGACGTCTACCCCCTCCTTATCAAAGTGGTTAAGAATGGGAAGCCATCTATTGGCCAATTCCTCAAAGCCCATTTCCACCAAACCGGCAGGGCGCTGTGGCCAAGGGTGCATGGTATGCCATAATAGGGATCCGGAAAAAGTAGCATGCGCTTTTAATCCCAACCTACGGCTGGCGGTTGCCGCCTTTTTCACTCTATCTATTGCCCATTCTGTACGAGCTTTGGGGTTATTCCTCATGTTCTCTGGCGCAAAACTATCGAACATCGTGTCATAGGCAGGATGTACTGCTACCAATTGCCCCTGCAAATGCGTAGACAATTCGGTAATTTCCAACCCATAGGAGTTGATCTTTCCTTTAAGCTCGTCACAATAAGTCTGACTCTCTGCTGCCTTATCTAGGTCTATCAGAAAATCTACCCAGGTAGGTATCTGTATTCCCTTATACCCCAGATCGGATGCCCATTTACATATACCATCCAAAGAATTGAACGGCGCTTTTTCATCTATAAATTGTGCCAAAAATACGGCTGGCCCCTTAATTGTTTTCATGTATATTTATCTATAATTAATTGTTTCCAAAAGCATTGAAGCGAATATGTCCCTTAAGTGAATAATAAGGATGCAACCCAATAAGCTCCCTAATTTACTTCTTAACGCACATCTCCACGATCCAATAATGAGTTTGCCAACATTTCCTTCCGCCTATTTTCTCTTCCCTCTTTATTGTTCTTATCAACTATTAAATTGCCTTTTTAGGTTAATATATTTAATATTTTAACCCTATATTTAAAGAACAATAAACAATTGTTTCGCCAAAGCGAAGTCATAAATATAAGGAAACCCCAAGAATAATCAGAATAATAAAGCATGGAATCAACCAACGATAAAAGTCGGCTTAACACCCACCATGGAAACCAACAGGGTCTTCACACCAACAACCTCCCCCATTAAACTGAACAACAAGACTTTAAACACCTAGGGAGTAAGCGCAATTTATCGATGAAATAAAAAGAAGTGATGCATACAACGATGGAAAATAGATCAGCTAGAAATTTATGGGAAACTTTTGTGGAAGCCCATCCAGAATTTGCCGGTTTGGAAGCAGAGGGCACCCTTCAATTTTTTGAAAACGAACAGGACGCCGACAGGCACGCCTCTTTAGTACTCAATCACGGCAAAACAGCTACTTCGTACTCCTTAGTGGGACTACAATGTAGGCAGGAGTCATTGCCAAAAACCGGATCGTTTTTAATTGTAGTCGATGGCCGGGGCAGCGCCCAATGTGTAGTGCAAATTACGGGCTTCACGCTAAAACCGTGGTACAGTATTACAGCGGACCATAGCAGGCGCGAAGGATTTAGCTCCCTTGAGGAATGGAAAAAGACCTATTGGGATTATTTTTCCGAAGAACTAGCGCACCATGGCCGCTCCCCACAGGAAAGCATGATTATAGTCTGTGTAAATTTCGAAAAAATATATGGGTAAGCGCACAAGTTTGCACAAAAAAAAGGCTGCCTAGTTTGGCAGCCTTTTTTGGTTTTTGAGTGGTAATCCTTATTTAAGATCTACCCAAACATTTCCTTTTTTATTAGATTCCACGGTACTTTCTATAAAATCCATTCCACGGACCGCATCCAACATTGGAGGGAACTCTCCATCATTGTATTCTTCTCCGCGGATAGCCCTAGCTACCCCTTTATAGATATTACCCATAGCATCGAATATTCCTTCTGGATGCCCTGGAGGTAACTTAGTACCGTCCAAGGACAGTTCAGAGTTATAGGCGTGTCCTGGTTTAAAAATCTGCAAGGGCTCCGTATCGCTCTGTACCTTCAGGTAATTTGGATTCTCCTGCTCCCATCTTAATCCGCCTTTGTCCCCGTAGATGGCAATGGCAAGACCATTCTCTTCTCCGGTGGCAACCTGACTAGCACGTACAATTCCCTTTACGTGCTTGTCCATACGCACTAAAATAGTACCATCTACATCCATTTGATTATCATCGTACAGATAATTAAAGTCGGCCAAAATAGACTTTATTCTCAATCCGGTGGTATACTCCACCATATTAAAGGCATGCACCCCAATATCTGCAATACAGGAACTGATACCTGCTTTTTTAGGATCTAAGCGCCAAACAGTGGATCGCTTTTCCTTATCGTGGATAATAGAATTTATCCATCCCTGATAATAACGCACATCTACCTTATGGACTTTTCCAATGGCTCCTGCCTTAATCATTTCTCGCATCTGACGCACCATAGGATACCCCGTATAGGTGTGGGTAATAGCCAATATAGCGTTGGTTTTTGCCTGGGCCTCCTGTAAAACTAGCGCCTCCTCATAGGTGGTGGTAAAAGGCTTCTCACAAATTACATGAAAACCGTTCTCCAATAATTTTTTGGCCATTGGAAAATGCAGGAAATTTGGTGTAAGGATAGAACATACCTGGATACGCTCTTCCTTGGGCAATTTTAATTCTTCCTCCACCAAGGTGTCAAAATCCTTATAAATCCTATTGGTAGGAATATCTATCTCCCTGGCAAAGGCAAGACTCTCTTCGTGGTTGGGGTTAAAAACCGCTCCCACAATTTCATAATTATCATACATTTGAGAAGCTACCCGGTGCAATATTCCGATAAGGGAATCGCCCCCTCCTCCTAAAATACCTAATCTTATTTTTTTAGCCATATGATTATTTTTACTGATTTATTCTTTATACTCAACTTCTTCGTTCTTAAAAAATATGGTGAACAAGATCATCACCCCAAATGCAAAAATAGCAGGAAAGGTCCAAATATCAACCCAGCTATGCACTCCTTCTTCTATAATATAACTATCGGTAATTTCTCCTGCAACCCAGAACCCTATCAACATACCCACTCCGTAGGTAGCCAAGGTAATTAGGCCTTGTGCGGCACTTTTATATCTTTCTCCTGCCTTGGAATCCGTATAGATCTGCCCGGAAACAAAGAAGAAATCATAACAAATTCCGTGTAACGCAATTCCTATAAGCAACATATACGCTTGGTCTCCCGCATCCCCAAAGGCAAATAACAAATACCGAACGGTCCATGCCAACATTCCGGCAATAAGCGTCTTCTTAATTCCAAACCTCTTAAAAAAGTAAGGAAGTAATAACATAAACAATACTTCCGACGCCTGTCCGATGGTCATT
Organism: Arenibacter lacus; assembly: GCF_008711145.1. Lineage (NCBI taxonomy): Bacteria > Pseudomonadati > Bacteroidota > Flavobacteriia > Flavobacteriales > Flavobacteriaceae > Arenibacter > Arenibacter lacus. Next base: position 120,512 of record NZ_VVIN01000003.1, on the reverse strand, counting down.
TTCCCAGTAGGGTTTTCCATCCCAATTTCGGATAAGAAAGGGTTGGCATTTTGATAGTAAAACGCAAGCGGAATACATATTAAAATAGAAGAGACGAAGAAAATTAAAAAGTTTCTATCCTTTAATAGTTTTAAGGCATCCAACCCCAAAATTTCGGATAGGGAAGGCTTTTCGTTCTTATTAACTTTTGGGGGCGTTTTTGGTAAGGTAAAACTGAAAAGCCCCAACACGGCCGAAGCAATAGCTACCATTAGGAAGGTATTCCTTAACATCCCCGCTTCCCTAGCGGCTTCGGAATCCCACACAAACACATAACTAATAACCAAACCTGCAACAATCCACCCTATGGTACCAAAAACACGAACAAAGGAGAATTCCTTGGCCGGATTTTTCATTTGGTTAAAGGAAATGGAGTTCACCAACGCCAAGGTAGGCATATAGACGATCATATACCCCAGCACATAGGGATAAAAAGAAGCAAAGTCTACCGACGTATACATTTGATACATCAATACCGCCCCCAACAAATGCAGAATCCCCAGGATACGTTCCGCATTAAAATACCTATCTGCAATTAGACCGATAATAAACGGCGCAATTATGGCCCCCCAGCTCTGTGTGGAAAATGCCATGGCCGTTTCGGCACCAGTGGCGTTGAGATTATTGCCCAAAAAGGTGCCCAAGGTAACAAACCAGCCTCCCCAGATAAAAAACTCCAGGAACATCATAAAAGAGAGCTGTGACTTAATTCTTAAATTCATACGTTAATATTTATTAATTTAAATGACGGTCTTAATTTGCCCGCGTCTAACTGCATAGGTTAAACCGGGCTATGGCTGGTTAATTATGGTCCAGGCATGCACGCTCCCCTCCCTATGGAAGCCACCTCTTTAAAACCAAAGAGCGCAATGACCGTTTACGAACTATAATTCAGGTCATTGCACTCCTTAAATTTTATTTTGGTTGCGAACAAACCCCTTAACGGAGTCTACATACCTACTAGGAGTGCTTAATTAAGCTCACTCCCTGCTTTTATAAGCAGATCCCTAGTGGCCAATATACCTTCTTCTTCACTTAATTCACCACCTTCGTACTCTACACCAATATAACCGGTATAGCCAGCATCCTTCACTATCTTCAAAATTCTGCGATAGTCAAGATTTCTCTCGTTCCCCTCCTCGTCAAAAACGTTGGACTTGGCACTTACCGCTAGGGCATGTGGCATTAGTTCTTTCATTCCCTTGTAAGGATCGTACATGTCGGCACATCCAGAAGCAGTTCTTTCGATACAGAAATTTCCAAAATCTGGAAGTGTTCCACAGTTTTCCATACCAACTTTGGTCATTACCTCGGCCAATAAAGCCCCATTGGAAGAAAGTCCGCCATGGTTCTCTACCAGCACGTTGATGTTCTTATCTTTAGCATAAGTAGCCAATTGGGTAAGTCCGTCTACAGAACTAGCTACCCACTCTTCGGGATCGTTGCTTCCAGCAAGATTTACCCTAATAGCATGGCAACCCATGGCTGCAGCAGCATCTACCCACTTGTAATGATTTTCTACTGCCGCTTTTCTCTCTGCCGCATCCGGTGTAGCCAAATTACCTTGACCATCTATCATAATCAGCAGGTTCTTTAAACCGTACTTTTCACTTAGCTCATTATTTTTTGCAACAAAGGCATCCATCGCCTCTTGGGAGAAATTGGATTTTTTCAATTCATCATAATACAATCCGCTTACATACTCCAAACCAGAAAACCCCCATTCCTTCGCTTTTTCGGCAAAAGAGTAAGGATCTACTCCTTCGTTTCTGATCATTCTGTGCATTGACCATTGTGCTAAGGAAAGTTTAAAGAATGGCTCTTCGGAGCTAGCGGTCGCCGCTACGCTATCCTTATCCTTTGCCTGTTCTTTTGGAGCATCTTTACAAGATAGCATCCCTACGAACAATAATGCCATCACTAATTTAAACCCATTGAGCTTCAAGTTTTTACCTTTCATTTTCTTTTATTATATTAAATTTAAGATTCATCGATAACTACAACGTTGTAGTACCGATCTATTAACAAATACAAGGTTTAAATGTAGAAAATTAATTCTATATTTAACAACTATATTAAACAAACAATTTTCCAGATGAGCAAATTTTATTATAACGAAGAGCAAGAGTCTTACGACGCTATCGTCGTAGGTACGGGGATTAGCGGAGGTTGGGCTGCTAAGGAGCTGTGCGAGAACGGACTTAAAACACTGGTGTTGGAAAGAGGGAGAATGGTCAATCACATTGAGGATTACACCACGGCAAATATGGACACTTGGGATTTTCCAAACAATGGGGAACTGACCCCCGAGGAAAAGGCCAAGCAACTTAAACAAGCCCGTACCGGTTATACGGTAAAGAAACCACACAACCATTGGTTTGTCAATGATTTGGAACACCCTTACAATGAAACCAAGCGATTCGACTGGATGCGGGGCTACCATGTTGGGGGGCGTTCCCTCACCTGGGGAAGGCATAGTTACCGCTGGTCGGACATCGATTTTGAAGCCAATAAGAAGGATGGCATTGCCGTGGATTGGCCCGTTAGATACAAGGATATTGCCCCTTGGTACGACAAGGTGGAATCTTATATAGGCGTCTGTGGTGAAAACCTGGGCTTGCCGCAACTTCCGGATGGCCAGTTTTTGCCCATGATGGATTTAAACTGTGTAGAACAACACTTTAGGGAAAAAGTTGCCGAAAATTTTGACGGCAGAGTGGTCACTGCAGGTAGGGTGGCGCATATTACGGGCGACAAAGAGTTTGAGGGCCGTACTAAATGTCAATTTAGGAACCGCTGCATACGTGGGTGTCCTTTTGGCGCTTACTTCAGCAGCAACTCCTCTACGCTTCCGGCCGCCGAACGCACTGGAAACCTTACCTTAAGACCAGATTCCATCGTTACCGAGGTAATCTACGATCCCAACACCAAGAAGGCCAGTGGGGTAAAAGTTATTGATAGAGTGACCAAGGAGACCTATGAGTTTAAAGCCAAGGTGATCTTCCTTTGTGCTTCTGCCATAGCCTCTACAGCAATATTAATGCAATCCAAATCGGACCGCTTCCCCAATGGACTGGGGAACGATTCGGACCAATTGGGAAGAAACATTATGGACCACCATTTAGGTGTTGGAGCAAGCGGTAAATTTGATGGATTTGACGATAAATACTATAAGGGTAGAAAACCAAACGGCATTTATATTCCAAGATTTAAGAATCTCGGCGGAAAATCCAATGCCAAGGATTATATCCGTGGTTTTGGTTACCAAGGAGGTGCCAGCAGGGGGAACTGGGAAGAAACCATCGCCGAGGTTTCCCACGGTAAAGATTTAAAGGAAGCCATTTTGAAGCCAGGGGGCTGGACCTTTGGAATGATGGGCTTTGGAGAAGTACTTCCCTACGAGGACAACCGTATGACCTTAGATTACGATAAGCTGGATGGATGGGGCCTACCCACCGTTACTTTTGACGCGGAGTTTAAGGAGAACGAGTGGAATATGCGTAAGGAAATGAAGGAGCAGGCCGTAGAAATGCTAACCAAAGCGGGGCTGCGGGATGTACAATCGTACGACAACCCGGGAGCGCTAGGGCTGGGCATCCATGAAATGGGAACCGCCAGGATGGGCAGGGACCCAAAAACATCGGTGTTAAACGGCCACAACCAAATACATGCCGTTCCCAATGTATACGTAACGGACGGGTCTTTTATGACTTCTGCAAGTTGTGTAAACCCCTCTTTAACCTATATGGCCTTTACGGCCAGGGCTGCTAACCACGCCGCCCAAGAACTTAAAAAAGGAAATCTATAATGGATAGAAGAAAAGCATTACGGAACATGGGGCTGTCACTAGGATACGTAGTGGCCACCCCCACATTATTGACCCTAGTACAAAGCTGTAAACAAGATACCGCCTTGGTATGGACCCCAGACTTCCTAAGTAAGGAAGAGGGGACGGTACTCACCACTTTGGTAGACATCATTCTTCCAAAAACGGACACGCCTTCGGCCTCCGAAGTGCAGGTGCATCTTTTTATTGATCGCTTTGCAAACGAAATTATGGAGCCCGAACAAAAGGAACTCCTTAAAATGAGCATGGGCAAGTTTATAGACAAAGCCCTAGCAGATTCTGGAAAAACCAGTAAGGACAACCTTAGCGCCGAAGATTTAGAACCGGTATTGGCTGCTGCTCTCAGCACTCCTAAGGAAGAGCAGGCTAAATATTTTGAATTGATCTCTGCCTATACCGAGGCCGTTCGGGAACAAAAAACCGCTTCCTTAGACGACGAAGTATCCAGGTTTGCCTTTGCCAACAATTTACGAGGGTTAACCATTTGGGGGTATAAGACCTCCGAATATGTAGGGGAAAACGTGCTGGCATATATGCCTGTTCCAGGTGAGTATATCGCTTGCGGAGACTTAGAGGAATTAACCGGTGGCAAAGCATGGTCGCTCTAAAATATATTGCAAATTGAGAAGAAGAGATTTTATACAAAAAACCGCCCTCAGCAGTGGGGCGGTTACCTTAGGGGGATCCTTAGCTTACGGTTCCCCGTTTGGCCAAGGACAAAATAAACATACGTTTAACCTTAAATACGCCCCACACTTTGGCATGTTCAGGAACGTTGCTGGCAACGATCCCATTGACCAATTGCATTTCATGGCCGAGCAGGGTTTTACCGCGCTGGAAGACAATGGAATGATGGGTAGGGATGTGGCCCTACAAACCAAGATTGGGGATACCCTGGCAAAGCTTAATATGACCATGGGAGTTTTTGTAATAGACAAAGGAGGCAACATGGCCAATACTTTGGCGGCCGGCAAAAAGGAAAATGTAGATATTTTTCTGGATGGCTGTAGAAGGGCGGTAGAGGTTGCCAAACGCGTTAATGCCAAATGGATGACCGTAGTTCCTGGCGCCTATGACCGAAGCCTTCCCATAGGAATACAGAATGCCAATGTAATTGAAGCCCTAAGAAAAGGCGCCGAAATACTGGAGCCCCATGGTTTGGTGATGGTATTGGAACCTCTTTCAGATTCTCCGGACCTTCACTTACAGACTTCAGAACAAACCTATTTAATCTGTAAAGGAGTAAACAGTCCCTCCTGTAAAATTCTGTACGACATATATCATATGCAGAAGAATGAAGGCCACCTCATCCACAATATGAATCTTACCTGGGATGAAATTGCCTATATTCAGGTAGGCGATAATCCTGGCCGAAAAGAGCCTACCACTGGGGAAATCAATTATAAAAATGTCTTTAAATACTTATATGATAAAGGATTTAAAGGAGTGGTTGGTATGGAACACGGCAACTCCAGACCCAACAAGGAAGGGGACCTAGCCGTAATCAATGCGTATAAAGAGGTAGACAACTTCTTATAAACCTGCAACCATACTGTTAACTAAGGTTTTTTAGAAAGGACTCCCTGAATGGCGATAATATGCTAGCAGCTGTGCCACATGAAGCGACGAAGAAAACAAAGGACATGGAATACAGCAATTGTATTCCATGTCCTTTGTTATCACACTATATGAGATTGTTTTTAAATGCTCCTAGGAGGGACTGTCCATACCGTTCAGGTGAGCTTGCCCGAACTTGTCTAGGCGGGCTTGCCCGAACTGAATAGGCGGGCTTGCCCTGAGGTAATTGACTTTAGGAGCCCTAAAAAGTTAAGTCCCTATTTTAATAATACGCCAAAACGTACGACCCAATTAATGCAAAGTAGTTATGAATTACCAGCATGGTTTTTCCTTGCGTTAGGTAGTTCCCCCGAAACCCATTCACAAGAAAAATTCCAATACCGACGGGTTAGTCGTGATTATCAATCCTACTAAACATTGGCGGTAGTGTAGAAACTACAACCTGTTCAAAATTCAATGAACAGACCCCGAATTGGATCGCACTTTATTTGGCTGTATTAAGTCTTATTTAAATAGTTAAATTCCGTAGCTTATTTACGTTTTTCTATAGCTGAATGCCCCAGAAACCACCCTTATCTTTTCCAGTCCTCCTCATTCGTTCTAAGTTCAGCCAAATCCGCCGGACTCTCCATTTCACTATGTGTGGCAATCTGTTCCTCCGAACTCATAGTTTCCTCGTCCGCTGCAACGGCAATAAATAGTGCTAACAGCAATCCAATAAAAAAAAACACACATTTTCTCATCAACCTAAAATTTTAAATACCTAGGTTACACATTAAAGATTTAAAGGGGATTGGGGAACATCAAATTTATAGGAAACATCCAGTTAAAATCTAACATATTGTATAGTTGGTATAGTATCCTGTATGAATGGTAAGAGCGTTTAAAAAACTCCCGAAATGCCTATGATGGCTATACTAATAGAGATCGGCAATGTATTAGAATCCTTCCCAATCTTACCCCTTTTCTTGCCATTTACACTCGAAACAAATCCATTGATACAAAACTTGCTTATCAAGTAGACAATGGATTATAATTTAACTATCTTACCTTGGTTATGTTAGAAGCGGTATTAGTAGACGACGAAATTAAAGCACTCCAAAGTCTTTCTTGGGAGCTCACCAATTTCAGCAATGATATTAAGGTGATAGCCTCCTTTACAGATCCTTTTGAGGCACTGGAGTATTTACAGCATTATACTCCAGACTGCTTGTTTTTGGATATTGAGATGCCCACTATGGACGGATTTCAATTTATCCAAAAACTTCAAAACAGGGATTTCCCTGTGGTCATTACCACCGCCTACAACCAATACGCCATTAAGGCCCTTAAACACGAGGCAATAGACTACTTACTAAAGCCTATTGATACGGACGATTTAAACTTGACCATAGCCAAGATCAGAAAGTTTAACGACAAAAATGATACCTATTCCAAATTGGAAAAAGTATTGTTGAAATTTAATTCAGATTCGCAGCACAGGAAAATAACCATCAACACAGATGGGAAATTATTATTTTTAGAAAGCGATGAAATTCTCTACGCAGAATCAGATGGGAATTACAGCACCCTATTTTTAAGTGACGGCCAGAAAATTCTGTTGACAAAAAAACTGAAAGAGGTAAATGAACTTTTGCCGAAGGATACTTTTTTTAGGATTCACAATTCGTTCATCATCAATATGCACAAGATAAAAGAATTCATAAAAACCGACGGCTATGTTATTCTTCAATCCAATCACAAAATTCCAGTATCAAGACAAAAAAAGTCGGATTTTCTGGATTTAATTTAGTTTAACCACAAAAATCCAATTTTTTGAAGTTGGCCATTTCCCATAAATACGCACCGTTAACTATTAAGTCACGCTTATTTTGGGCACTGCTTGTGTGTTTAACTCCTCTTACATCCTTCTCCCAAGAGGTGCCAGAATCCTTTAAAAAACGTAGCGATAGCCTAATCCAAGCAGCACCAACCACCTACCAACAGTTAGATAAGGTACTGAGACCCTATAGGACCGACACCATTTACATGCGCTATTTCAGTAAGGCCGCTGCCCATAAGCAATATTATGATGGTGAAGCCTACGCCCTTAATCAATTGGGACGAAAATACAGGGAAATTGCCCTTTTCCCCAAGGCCATTGCCCTCCACACACAAGCCCTGCAGGCGGCAGTAAAGGCAGATAACTTGGAGTTTAGGGTCTACAGCCTAAACATGCTGGGGGTAATTTACCGGAAAAGCGATGCCATAAAAATTGCCCTAGATTACCACCAAGAGGCCTTGGACCTGGCATACACTGCTCAAAATCCCTCCATGGGCATTAAAAGAAGCATCAATGTTTCCTTAAACAGCATTGGCAATCTTTACCAAACCTTAAGACAGTACGATATAGCCATCGCGCAGTACAAAAAATCCATGGCCCTAGAAAGGGAGCTAAACAATAAGTTGGGCTTGGCTATAAACTATCAAAACATTGGGGATTGCCTAGAAGAACAAGGGCAACTAGCAGACGCCCTTCACCACTATAGAACCTCCTTGGAATACAATAACGAAATTAACAATGATAAGGGATTAATTATTTGCAAAAACAGCATCGCCCAAGTATATATAAAACAAAACAAACCCGAGGACGCCCTTTCCATTCTAGAGCCCAATCTATTGGCAGCGGAGGAAATTGGAAATAGGTTTATTGCCACCTCCATCAACCTTAATATAGGATGGGCACTTTTAAAACTTAAGCAGTACGCAAAAGCCCAGGAATACCTTAACAAAGGTCTGGAAATGGCCCAAACCCATCACCTACCCAGCTTTATCTCCAAGGCTTTTACCCTATTATCGGAATTAGCCACCCATAAAGCAAATTATAAAGATGCCCTGGTATATTATCAAAAGGCAGAAAGCCTAAATGTTGCCATCAATAGTGAGGTGAACCGTAAATATATTTACGATCTCATCATAAAGTATGAAACGGAGAAAAAGAATAATGAAATATTGAATTTAGCGAGCGAAAATCTCGAAATAAACCACCGACTAAGGAGAAACAAAAACATGCTCCTCATAGGTTCCTTGGGAATGGCCCTATTCACCTTTCTTTTATACATCCTTTACCGCCAGAAGGAACTGAAAAGTGAAAAAAAGATCCTTACCCTGGAGCAAAGCATGCTACGCAGCCAGATGAATCCTCACTTTTTGTTCAACTCCCTAAACTCCATCAAGTTATATATTATTAACAACGAGAAGAAAAATGCCGTTCACTACCTAAATAAGTTTTCCAAATTGGTGCGTAAAATCCTAGAAGCCTCTTCGGTAAAGGAAATCTCACTTTTTGATGAGCTAGAGACCATAGAGCTCTATATGAACATTGAAAACATCCGTTTTTCCAATGAAATAAATTTCTCCATCACCATAGAAGACCCCATCGACCCGCATACCGTGAAAATTCCATCTTTAATATTGCAACCCTTTCTGGAAAATGCGATATGGCACGGGCTCTCTACCAAAGAAGGCGAAAAAAACATAGATCTAAGAGTAAGTAGGGAAGACAACCACTACATACAAATAACCATTACAGATAACGGCGTAGGTCGTAAAGCTTCCGAAAGACTAAAGAAAAATAAGGTTCTGAAAGGAAAATCCGTGGGAATAGACATTACCAAAGAGCGCTTGGCAAACTTTTCCAAAGATTTTGAACACAATTTTCAGGTAGAAATCATAGATCTATACAACGCCAACAAGGAGGCCTTGGGCACCCAAGTAGTGCTCCACATCCCTACGACTTAGTATGCTCCTTGGCTACTTCCTCCAATTCTGCATACCATTTTTCGCCAAATTTCCTGATTAGCCCGTCCTTTACAAACTTGTAAATGGGCACTTGCAATTCGCTTCCCAATGAACAGGCCGCATCACAAATTTCCCATCTGTGGTAGTTTATGGCCGTAATTTCGGAATATTCCATTACCCGTATGGGGTATAAATGGCAAGAAACCGGCTTTTTAAACTTCGTTGCACCTTCTTCATACGCCTTTTCAATACCACATTTTGCAGTACCGTTTTCCGTAAATATAGCATAGGCACACTCACTTCCATTTACCAACGGAGTCTCCCAGTCCCCATCCTCTCCCTTAATAAAGGCACCTTGCTTTTCAATTTCGGCGATCCCTTCGGGTCTTAGAAATGGTTTAATATCCTGATAGATATCTACCAGCACTTCGGTCTCCCCCTCCTCCAAGGGCGCCCCCGCTTCTCCATCAACACAGCAGGCTCCCTTGCAAGCTGCAAGATTGCACACAAAATCATTCTCTATGATCTCTTCCGATACTATTGTTTTCCCCAGTTGGAACATACCTCAAAATTAAACCACAAATATACCCCTTTACATGGATAATTTCGTTTGAATTAAACGTAGATTTGCAGCTGCAAACCAAAAAGGGTTTTGTACAACAATTAGCATGCTGTTTTAAATGAGCTTACATTTTAATTTTAGGGAAATCCTTACAGCCAGTATGGTCCTTTTTGCGGTTATAGATATCGTAGGAAGCATACCTATTATTATCAACTTACGAAATAAGGTAGGTCATATACAATCTGGAAAAGCCAGTTTGGTCTCTGCCCTGATTATGATTGCCTTTTTATTTGTGGGTGAAGAAATTTTGAAATTAATTGGCATTGACATCAATTCCTTTGCCGTAGCAGGTTCCTTTGTAATTTTCTTTTTGGCCCTGGAGATGGTTTTGGGAATCACCCTCTATAGAGACGATCACCCAGAAAGCGCCTCCATTGTCCCCATTGCCTTCCCCTTAATCGCTGGGGCTGGAACGGTTACCACCTTACTATCGCTGCGGGCGGAATACTATGTAGAGAATATCATTGTAGCCATTATAATAAATGTTATTTTTGTTTACATTGTATTAAGATCCTCTCAAAGAATAGAGAGGATATTAGGTAAAAATGGACTTAATGTTATCCGTAAAATATTTGGTGTGATTTTATTGGCCATCGCCGTAAAGCTCTTTACAGCAAACATTAACCAATTATTTTAGGGAGCGTTAGAAAATTGATCTGATGAACAAAATATTATTAGGAGTACTTATCGTATTGGGCTTGGCCCTTATTATCTTTAATATAACCATGGTAGATTTTGACGCACCTTTGGAAGGTGACAGCATAATTGCCTTGATCGGTATTGTGGCATCGCTATGCGCCATCGCATTATTGGTTATTTATTCGATCTCCAAAAAGATTGAAAAGAAAATGAAGGAGTAACACACTCCTTCGTTTTAGAGTCCGAGGCAGCACAGCCGGTAAGCACTACTACTGAGGCTTTTTTTTATACCATAGGAACCAATTTATTCCTTATTCTACCTCTAGGTTTTTTTCCGTAAGAACCGTGGTGTTTTGACCGCTCCCATCGCTGTTTGCCCCATCCAGCTCCAGCACCTTAAGCACCATATCATCGGTACCGCTGAGTATTTTGGCATGGGCATTCGCATCGAAAAGCTGAGCTGCCAAGGCGGCCTTTAAGTATGTTTTAATACTTTCCTCGTGGGCATAAAAGTCTATATTGATGCTTTTGGAAAAATAGGTGACAAAATTTTCAAAGAAGATATCGTCTACCACATACTCTTCTATAAAGGATTCTTTATTGAAGCGATCAAAATATTCCCGGTGTTCATCGAGATAGGTAAATACGAAAAACGGGATAAACTGGAAATTCATACTGGCAATCGCCTCCGACTCATTGGAGCCAATGGGCACAAAAACATCTGGAATTATTCCCCCGCCACCATAAACCACTTTCCCCTTTGGGGTTTTAAACTTTAGGGAATCGGCCACCTTAATACTATCTACGGAAAGCAACTCACCGTTATGGTAGCGGTCCATAAATTTTTGGTAGTAATCCCGATTTCCATTTTCGTAGGATTTCTGTATAGAACGCCCAGTAGGGGTGTAGTATCTGGATACTGTTAATCGTACGACCGACCCATCACCCAGATCCATTTCGCGCTGTACCAGTCCTTTGCCAAACGACCGGCGACCTACTATGGTCCCAATATCATTATCCTGTAGGGAACCTGCAATAATTTCACTCGCCGATGCAGACTTCTCATTAATCAGCACATAGACCGGTTTATTTTTAAAATGCCCCTTACCAGTAGCAAATACACTGTCTATTTTCCCCCTTTTGTTCTTGGTAAATAAAATCAGCTTGCCTTCGGACAAAAATTCATCAGCCATTTTCTCGGCAATCCCTAAATAACCACCCGGATTATCCCTGAGGTCTAGGGTTAGTTTTTTAGCTCCCATGGCCTCCAGTTGGCGCAGGGCTTTCTTAAACTCTCTATAGGTAGACTCTGCAAATCTATTTACTTTTAAATACCCCATATCTGGAGTAAGCATAAAATAAGACTCAACGCTTTTAATGGGTACCACGTCTCGCTCTACAACTACCTTAAAGAGTTTATCCTCTTTTTTTCTATACACTTGTAATTCTACCGGACTCCCCTTTTTCCCTTTCAGTTTTTTTACCACCTCGTCATTAGGGACTCCCAAACCAAACAAGGTATCCCCATCGGCCATAAGGATGCGGTCTCCCTGCTGAATACCTTTTAGATAACTAGGACCATCCTCTACCGGTCGGATTACCGAAATAGTATCTTTGTACATATAAAAATTAACCCCGATCCCCACAAAATCGCCCTTCATATTCTCGGAAACCTTCGTCATATCCCTTTTGGGAATATAAACGGAATGCGGATCCAATTTTTCAAGGATATTATTGACGGTTACATCTACAATACTATCGGTATTTACCTCGTCTACATACTCATAATCTATAAAGTCTATCAGCCTATTGAGCTTGTCTTTATTGGAGTTTTTGGTAAAAAGCTTTTTAGAAGAATCATTAAAGTGCAGTTTTCCACCAATAAAAATACCAATGGCCAATGCCAAGGCAATGATGGTGGGCCATATAAAGGTATTTCTGCGCTTCATTTCTTAAAATCTTATAGGGTATTTACGATTTCTGGCATCTGAATAAGCTCTACCCCCGCCTTTTTCAAAAACTGTATACCAGCATCATCTTTGTACGCCTTTTGATATACTACACGTTTTATGCCAGATTGGTGAATTAATTTACTGCATTCCTTACATGGCGAGAGGGTAATATACAGGGTGGCCCCTTCGCAAGATTGCGTAGAGGCGGCTACTTTAGAAATAGCATTTGCCTCGGCGTGCAATACATACCATTTGGTATATCCTTCTTCGTCCTCACAAATATTCTCAAATCCGGTAGGGGTGCCGTTATAACCATCCGAGATGATCATCCTATCCTTTACAATTATTGCCCCCACCTGTTTTCGCTCGCAATAGGAGAGTTTCCCCCACTCGCTCGCCATACGCAAATACGCTCTATCGTATTTTTCTTGCTTGCGTTCCTTCATTGTACTTATATCCACTTAAATTATCTTCCTTATAACCAAGACTCCTGCAGACTACTTCAATTTATTTTGCAGTTGCCATGAACCCATAAAGGAAAAGTTGATTTACTGGGTGGAAAATCCTTCCCACACTCAAAATTAATGCATTTTATGAATTAATGGTTTTAATTACCGTTAAGGTTTATAAAATTCCTGTCAACCGAAGATAGTAGCATCCATAGACACTGGATCAATTACCTCCATACTGAAGAATATTTGATTAAAAAGAACCTGTTTAAACTTTATTGTTTTCTGAAACACTTCTACTAACAACAAAAGGTAATTCTTCGCTAAAAATGCCACGTTCAGGCCGGGAAAACTGGAAATACCTAAGTGCTCCCAAACCCTATAAAGGATCTAATCCAAACTGGGGAAACTACGCATCCTCCTTCGCTCCAAAAAATCAAATCAGGGCTTAAAACTCCATCCTTTTATTGACTGAAAATCGCGTTTTCACCTTTTTATAGGCACCACTACGGGGATCCCCAATTGGGTAATTTACTCATAACCAGCCCCTCTAAATTTATTATTTATAATTATTCTAAATAATTTTAAAATAAAAAACAGCCGCTTTATATTTGCCACCTAATTTAAATTAAGTCTAAATAAAATGTACAATAAATCATTGCTCCTACTCGCCGCATTTTGCCTTCAATGGGGATTTGCGCAAGAAGGAAAAATAAGCGGAAAAGTATTAAACTCGGACCAGGATGCTATTTCCTATGCCTCGGTAATATTGGAGCCGGCTTCCATTGGAACGGCAGCAGATGAAAACGGGAATTTTTCCATAAACCATCTAAATCCAGGGCAGCACACCCTTAAAATAAGCTCTGTTGGCTATCAACCACTATTAAAAACAATAACCCTTGGAGAAAACGAAACCGTGGAACTAGTAGTTAGTCTCAGGGACGGCATGGAATTAGACCAGGTAGAAGTATTTGGGAACCGCTATGAGCATCCAGACAAAATAGAGGCCCTTACCAGACTACCCCTAGCCCCATACGAACAAATACAAAGTATCTCTATAATCTCCCAAAAACTGATAGAACAACAAGGGAATCTCACCATCTCCGATGCTACCAAAAACGTTCCAGGGGTATATACCTTTGCAACCTACGGCAACAAAAGGGAAAGCATGTCCTCTAGAGGTTTTAGAGGGATCCCCATACTTAAAAATGGGGTTCGGGTACATTCCGATTTTAGAGGGGTAGGGATTTTAACCGATATGCAAGGTGTAGACAATATTCAGGTGCTAAAAGGCGCTACTGCCATCACCCAGGGTGTTGCCACCGATTTGGGAAGCCCTGGAGGGGTTATCAACATCGTAACCAAAACCCCTATATATCAGTTTGGAGGTAATACTTCCTTACGCTTAGGCAGCTTTGGACAAGCAAGAACCACCTTTGATGTTTACGGCCCCTTAAACGAGAAGAAGGATCTAGCCTTTAGAATAAACGGGGCCCTTGAGCGCTCCGATAGCTTTAGAAAAGGTGTGGGCTCGGAAAGATTCTACATCAACCCATCCCTAGAATGGCGTATAGACGACAACACCACCCTTAGCATGGAAATGGATTATATGGATGATAGCAGAACCCCGGATGTAGGTACGGTAAACTTAAATGAAAATGATATCAATGCCATTTACAATATGCCATACCACCGGTTTCTGGGGTATAAGAACGACAAATCCATCACTCAAAACTCTACCTACGCCCTTAGATTTAAGCGCAACCTCAGCGAAAAACTAAGCCTACAGGCCGCCTATTACAAATCCAGTTTGGATCTGGATGATAAGGGAGCAAGTTTGGGCAATGTGGTAGCCGATGACAACGGAACCCCCCAATACGAATTGCGAAAAAGGGGATATTCCGTTTCAACCAGAAAAGACAACAACAGCGTTTTACAATTTGATCTGGTGGGAAACAAATTAAAGACTGGAGGCATTAGCCACACTTTTCAGGTCGGATTTGATTACAGGACCACTTCCTTTAATACGTTTAACCAAAGCGTTGCAACCGTAGATACCATCAATGTATTTACAGGGATAAGCAATACTTTGCCAGGGGCGTTGGCTTTCGGAGCCGCCAATGAAGCTGGGTCTTCCTCTAGATCTATTGGATTTGTTGCCCAGGATGTTATCACCTTAAACTCCTGGTTAAAAACATTTTTAGGGGTACGCTATAGTACCACACAAAGCAGTACTGCAACTGAAACTACCAATAGCAATGCCTTTAATCCGCTATTTGGACTTGTTTTACAACCCGTAAACAACCTGAATGTTTTTGCCTCCTATACCAATAGCTCCTACCCAAGAACCGCAACCCGTTTAGACGCGGAAGGAAAGGAATTAGGAAATGAGCGTTTTGACCAATTGGAAGCGGGTATAAAAACGAATTGGTTGGATAACAGACTAAGATTCAATTTCACCTTCTTTAAAATTAACAACAAGAATATTAACCTTGCCGTTTACGATGAAAACTGGGTTGCCACAGGTTTCTATGAAAAAGGCGGGAACGACGAGCGAAAAGGGATAGAAGTAGAACTTACCGGAAGGATCCTAGATAGGCTAGAGGTTATTACAGGCTACTCGTATATCGATGCACAGTACAAAGAACACAATGCCTATGTTTTTGGTTCTTCTCCGCTAAACACTCCTAAACACACCTTTAACGCTTATGCCAATTATGGTTTTAAAGGAAGGTTAAACGGCCTATTTCTAGGTGCGGGAGCCTACTATACCGGGGAAAGACCTATTAACGATTGGAGCTCGGGAGCCATCACCCATGAAGGGATAGTTCCTAACCAAAAACCTTTTGATGTAGCGGCCTATACTATGGTAAATGCCCAGGTATCGTATCAATTGGACCAACATTGGAACTTTAGGTTCCTAGTGAACAATGTATTGGATGAAATTGGGTACAATGCCTACCGCACCAGGTACATCAACCAAACCGATCCTAGAAATTTTGCAGGGGTAATTACGTATTCCTTCTAAGCGATCAACCAATTGTTTATTATTTACTAGAGGTGCGAGGTGTTACCCCGCAACTTTTTCCCTAAAATGGTGTTTCAATGACAAAAAAGAAATCGGCCAACCTAAGAAAGTTTATCAACGACATTCATTTGTGGTTAGGCCTTTTCAGCGGGATTATTCTATTTATTATTTGCGCTACAGGAACCATCCTTACCTATGAAAAGGAAATTAAAGCCCTTTTTGCACAAGACCCCCAAGTGAAGGCCATTGGCAAAAAACATTCCTTGGATGAGTTGGTGGTGATTTTAAAGGCCCACACCAAGGGGCTGGTCAGCAGGGTTAGTATTGAAGAACACCCAGAGGCCCCCTATGCATTTGTTGTTAAAAAAGATCCTAAGGAAAAAAGGGGAAGCACCTATTTTATGGATCCCTATACCGGAGAAATTTTACATAACAAACAAAATCCGGCAGATGGCTTTATGCTGACCATATTTAAAATGCACCGTTGGCTGCTTTTGGATATTCCCTATGGAAGACCTATCGTTGGAATTGCTACCATCATTTTTATTATCCTAAGCATTAGCGGTCTAATACTATGGTTTCCTAAAAGACTAAGGTGGAAAAATTTAAAAACGGGGTTCAAAATAAAAACCTCCGCCAATTGGAAACGTATTAACCACGATCTTCACAATACCCTAGGATTTTACGCCTGTGCTTTTTTATTGATCATGGGCATTACCGGCCTATGCTGGTCTTTTGAAGGTTACCGCGAAGGCTTGGGCAAGCTGCTTGGCACCCCCATTTTTGGGAGGAACAATAGTAAGTTACAGCACCATCACCCTAAGAAAGAAGTCCCTGCCATCAATTATGAAGATGCCCTCATCCTGCTAAATGAGAAACTGCCCTACAACGGAAAAGTCACTATGTATTTTCCAACCGAAAAAACCCCCTATTACACCCTTAGCAAATACGATGAAACTAGCTGGATGCCCTCCGCCTCAGATACCTATCTGATAGATCGCTATGGGAACACCCTTCAGGAAGATCTTTTCAGCAACAAACCGTTTAATGTTAAGCTTGCCAGCCTGATTAAACCCTTGCATACGGGAGAGATCTTTGGAGGCTTCTCCAAGTTCATCTACTTTTTGGCTTGTCTTATCGGTACCAGCCTGCCCATTACAGGGACACTCATTTGGTTTAATAAGTTAAAAAAGAAAAAGGGTTCAAAAAGGTGCTAGACCCTAAATCAGAAATTAAGAATTGTACTAAAACGCCATTGTAATGGTAAAAACAAAAGGCAATAGCGAGGATTTACCGGATACTACTATGAATTGCTACCCAACTTAGTTGGACAGGAGATTCAAAAAAAAATGGTATTGATTTTAGCCCCCTTAAATGTATAAGCTACTTCAACTGCAAGCCTAGCCTACCAAATAATTGCACCTCATATTCAACCAGGAACGCTTCTACCTACACCCCTTATGCAATCCCAAACCATAAGGGATTTAAGGGGCAGGTACCTACTACAAGCCTCTTTCCTGCTGAATGGTCTCGTAAGCCTTCTGAACTTCCTTAAACTTCTCTTCGGCTCCTTTTTTAATGGCTTCGTTTTGGGTATTTACCCTATCTGGGTGGTATTTTTTAGCCATGGCTCTATAGGCTTTTTTAACCTCCTCGTCCGTGGCCGATTTATTTATCTCTAGAATTTTATAGGCGGTATCGGCCGATTTTATAAACATGGCCTTAATACTTTCAAAATCGCCCATACTCACTCTAAAATACCCGGCAATTTCCCTGATTTTATCAATTTCGGCCTGCCGAACCGTTCCATCTGCTTGGGCAATTCCAAAAAGGAAATGCAATAATTGCAATCGCACCTCATACCGGGTACGCTGATTTAAAAACGTACAGATTTTTTCTGCCGAAACCTCCCTCTTCTTAACCACCTCGTTAAAGGTCCTAAAAATGGCATTGGCCTTGTCTTTTCCATAGGCACCAACAAAGTACTGACGCACATAATCCATTTCGCGCTGACTCACCACTCCGTCTGCTTTAATCACTATAGAGCAGAGCGACAATAGGTGAAGCTCAAAATCTTCCGGACTTACAGATTGCCTAGTGAAGTCTTGAAATACGGATCGCCCCCCCGAACTGCCCTTATTATTAACGCCGTCTATAAAACTACCAATAAAATATCCTAATATGGCTCCGGGAAACCTAAACAAATAAAACCCCAATATGGCGGCAATCCATTTTATCATCTTCACGTAAATTTGGGCAAAGATATAATTTTACCATAGAACGGAAGGTTTAATGAAAAGTTAAGGTATTCTAATGGAGTGCACTAAAATGGTTATCTTTGAGGCACTTATTAATAATCATACAAAAATAACATATATGTATCCTGCAGAATTAGTAAAACCGATGAGAGAAGACTTAGCATCAGCTGGGTTTGAAGAACTATATACCGCGGAGGCAGTGGAAAAGGCCATCAATAAAGAGGGAACCATTTTAGTGGTGGTAAACTCCGTATGTGGTTGTGCCGCAGCTAATGCCAGACCGGCCGCAAAAATGAGCCTTCAAAATGCAAAAAAACCTACCCAATTGGCTACGGTATTTGCTGGAGTAGACAAGGAAGCAGTAGATGCTGCTAGGAATCTAATGGTTCCCTTCCCCCCATCTTCTCCAAGTATGGCTTTGTTTAAAGATGGAGAGTTAGTCCATATGATAGAGCGCCATCATATTGAAGGTAGACCTGCAGAAGTTATCGCAGAGAACCTAATGGAGGCTTACAATGAATTTTGCTAACCCCATGGCTCTAAAATAAGCACTCAGAAAAATTTAATTCAAAAACCGCTTTGTAATAGGGCGGTTTTTTATTTTTGTAAGATGCAAAAAATAATCGCATACCCCCTATCCCTACTATACCTGATCCTATTTGGAGCAACCCTGCTCCTGTTTCACCCTATACAATGGATCTGTTTTAATTGGTTTGGCTATGAGGCCCATCGAAAAAGTGTGGCCCTTCTAAACCTTTGCCTAATACGTTGCACCCATGTACTGGGCACCACCTACTCCTTTAACAATCCCCAAACCATCCCCACGGATAGACCCACTATTTTGGTTTTAAATCACCAGAGTATGCACGACATATCCCCCATTGTTTGGTTTATGAGAAAGCATCACCCCAAATTTGTCAGTAAGATAGAACTGGGAAAAGGCATTCCCAGTGTATCCTATAACTTAAGACATGGAGGTTCTGTACTAATCAATAGAAAAGATAGCAGGCAATCCCTTGCCCAAATTGCCAAACTGGGCAAATACATAGAAAAGCACAAGCGGGCTGCCGTCATATTCCCCGAGGGTACCCGAAGTAAAACTGGCGAACCTAAGAAATTTCATACCACTGGTCTAAAAGTGCTTATCAAAAAAGCACCCTCTGCCTTAATAGTACCCATTAGTATTAACAACTCCTGGAAGATGTTGAAATACGGCAAATTCCCCTACGGTCTTGGGAACCACCTGCGCTTTGAGGTACACCCACCCATGGAAATTACGGATAATATAGACGAACTTCTCGCGGAAGTAGAGCAGACCATTACCCAACATATAAAAAACTAATAATGACCCGTACAGAAATTGTTGAGGAAACCATCAACTTTGTTAAGGAAGCGATGCAGGGAGCCGAAGGCGGACACGACTGGTTTCATATTCAGCGTGTTTTTAAAAATTCCCTCCTAATCGCCAAGGATGAGAAAGTGGATGTTTTGGTCGTGAGTCTGGCGGCTTTGTTGCACGATATTGCCGATTCAAAATTCCATGAGGGGGACGAATCCATTGGTCCCAAGATGGCGAAGGCATTTCTACAAACCTTACCCCTAAAGGAAGAGACCATTGAGCATGTTATAAAAATTGTAGAAAACGCTTCCTTTTCCGCTAGCCTAAATCCCAACCAGGTTTTTACCTCCAAGGAATTGGAGGTGGTACAGGATGCAGACCGTTTAGATGCCATTGGCGCCATTGGCATTGCCCGTGCATTTAATTATGGCGGATTTAAAAACAGGGAAATGTATAATCCTGAAATTGCCCCCAACCTAAAAATGACCAAGGCGGAATATAAAAAATCCAACGCCCCGACCATCAATCATTTTTACGAAAAATTACTGCTCTTAAAGGAAAAGATGAATACGGACACCGGAAAACGATTGGCTGAAGAGCGACATCAGTTTATGCTTCAATATTTGGAGCAGTTTTATAAGGAATGGAACGGCAAGGCATAAGCCAATCAACCACCTTACTTCCTATTTATTAGAGTTTCTAGGCTATTTTTTTTGTATCTTATACTGTATTTACCCTAAAACGGACATGAGATGCAACGAAGAAAGTTTATGAAAAACGTAGCGGCCACCTCAGCCGCATTTACCATTGTCCCCAGTTTTGTTTTGGGGAAACAACACATTCCCCCAAGCGATACCCTTTACATGGCCGCTTTTGGAGTAGGCGGTAGGGGAGTAGAAGTACTAAAGGGACTCCATAACACCAATAAAGTAAAGTTTGTTGCCCTCTGTGATGTAGATGATAGATTGGCTGCTGATTCCTATAAAAAATACCCCAAGGCGAAACGATTTAAGGATTTTAGAAAGGTTTACGACACGCAGCTCAGTCAAGTAGATGCCATTATGGTGGCTACGCCAGACCATATGCACGCCCGCATTGCCTTGCCTTTTATGAAGGCTAAAAAGCATGCCTATATAGAAAAGCCACTTACCCATAATATAAAGGAAGCACGACTCTTAACACGGGTGGCTAAAGAGAATTCCCTGGTGACCCAAATGGGAAATCAAGGTGCCTCCAGCGATGGAAGCAGGGAAGCCAGGGAATGGGTAGATGCCGGGGTTATAGGGAAGGTAACCCAGGTAGACTGTTGGACCAACCGCCCTGTTTGGCCCCAGGGAATCCCCGCACCCACGGAAAAGCATAAAATTCCAAAAGGTGTGGATTGGGATCTTTGGCTAGGGGTGGCCGCCATGCGTCCCTATAATCATGCCTATTTACCTTTTAAATGGCGCGGTTGGTGGGATTTTGGTACAGGAGCCCTAGGGGATATGGGATGCCACATTATGGAAACTCCCTTTAGTGTGTTGGAGCTGGGCTACCCTACAGAGGCCGAAGCCAGTTGTACCACCAATTGGGTGGACGATTTTGTGGAGGCCGATTATAGCGCTTCCTGCCCCTCATCTTCCATAGTGCGACTCAAATTTAACACCCAAAAGCATGGGGAGCTTAGGTTAAACTGGTATGATGGCGGACTCTTGCCCGACCTGCCCGACAGCTTAAAAGACGGGGAACCCATTGGCGATGCCGGAGGTGGCTCCATTTTTTATGCAACCCGTGGCATTTTAATATGCGACACCTATTCTAGAAATGCCCGAATACTCCCCTCTAGCACAATGAAGATATTTCAACCGCCAAAACCCTATTTAAACAGAATAACGAACGGTATAAACGGACACCAGCGCAATTTTGTGGAGGCCTGTCTGAACGGCACCCCAACCTCTTCCGATTTTAATCGTGCCGGCCCCCTTACCGAGGCTGTCCTTATGGGCAACCTGGCCATTAGGGCCTTTCAATACAAAAACTATAAACCTGGTAAAAAAGCGGGCGATTGGGATCCGTTTGACTATCCCGGCCGAAGAAAAATACATTGGGACGGAGAAAATATGCGGGTAACCAACTTCGAAAAAGCCAATGATTGGGTACAGGGCAGTTACCGGGAGGGTTGGGAGCTGACATAAAATAGCCTATTTTCGTACTCCTAATTAAGCATCCACAACAATATGCAGCCAGAAGCGTATTTAAGCAATCTGATAGGGCCCTATATGCTTGGAGTCCTTGTGAGTTTGGCGATTGGACTAATCCTAGGGTTAGAGCGGGAGTACGACAAACTGAAGGGCGTTACAGGCTTTGCCGGTATTAGGACCTTTCCCCTTGTTACCATTCTGGGATTTACCTTGGGAAATTTAACGGATTCCTTTTCCCATTGGTTGCCCATTGTAGGATTTGGAACATTGATTCTATTTCTAGGTATTGGCCAAATCATAAAATCTAGGATGGAAATTAGCTTGGGGGTCACTACCAACCTTGCTTTGATTGTTGCCTTTGTATTGGGCTTAATGGTTTCTGAGGAATGGTATAGAGACTCCGTGGCTACAGCTGTTATTTTGGTAACCCTGCTCTCCCTAAAGACCACTTTTAGATCCATTATTAAAAACATTACGCATCAGGAGCTTTTTGCTTTTATAAAGTTTGTTATTCTGGCTCTTTTGATATTGCCCTTCTTACCCAACAGGGATTATGGAGCCAATAATTTGTTGAATCCGTTCGAAATCGGGTCCATTGTAGTAATTGTATCCTTCCTAAATTTTATAGGCTACTTTCTGGTAAAATTTGTGGGATCTAGGAAAGGGATTTTATTGACCGCTATTTTAGGCGGACTCATTTCCAGTACGGCAGTGACATGGAATTATGCTGCCAAGAGTAAGTCTAACCCAGAATTATCCAGGGAATACAGTGCGGGCATCATCATTGCATCGGCTATTATGTTTCCACGTTTGGCCCTGCTAGCAACCATCTTTAATTCGGATATGTTACACTATTTGGCAATCCCCCTTACCCTATTAACCTTAATCTGCCTTATTCCTAGCGTACTGTTGATAAAAAAAGGTTCGGGCAAGGCCGCTACCGAAATAGATTTGGGCAACCCCCTCAATATTGTGAATGCACTTGGATTTGCGGTGATGTATGTGATAATCCTTTATGCCGTACACTTTGGGAATGCTTACTTTGGTGAAAGCGGATTGTATTATTCTGCCCTCATCGCAGGTTTGGCAGATACCACCGCCATCACTATTAGCATGGCCAACTTTGGCTTGGAGGCTGCTTACCTTAAACTATCCTCCCTCGTTATTATTGCCGCTACCCTTAGTAACACCTTGGTAAAACTAGGGATTGCCTATTCTAGGGGATCTAGGGCCACAGGAAAGTGGGTGGGGTATATTTTTGGTGCCGTTATCTTGGTGGGTACCCTTTATATAGCACTTCTAGGGTAATAGATTGCCATCTACACCCCTAAATACTAGGGGCCATGGAATTAAAATTTTCCATAAAAAAATCTCCT
The DNA here is from genome assembly GCF_008711145.1 of Arenibacter lacus. Classification (NCBI taxonomy): domain Bacteria; kingdom Pseudomonadati; phylum Bacteroidota; class Flavobacteriia; order Flavobacteriales; family Flavobacteriaceae; genus Arenibacter; species Arenibacter lacus. The sequence continues at coordinate 97,422 of NZ_VVIN01000003.1, read as the reverse complement.
TCCCATGATCATGGAAAGGAGATGGATATGTTACGTACCGCAGGGCAAGTTCATGACCCAGCAGATGTGGAAACTGCCCGTTTGCATTTCTACACCCACCTCAACGGGCAGGTAAGCTTGCAAGCCTTAATTCCCACTTATTTGAAGAGTAACAGGAATTATAATTAATTACACTCTCCGTCTACACTACAGCTACCATCGGATTTTACCTCCAAGGCCTCCTCTTGCTGATTTTCATATGCCTTCTCCAAGGCTTCCAAAAATACTTCGGAAGGTTGCGCTCCAGAAATCCCAAACTTATTGTTTACCACAAAATAAGGGACGCCGCCAATTCCCAAGTTGCGGGCCTCCATTTGGTCTTGCCTTACCTCATAAGTAAAATCATCCGATTCTAACATGGCACGTACTTCCGCTCCATCCAATCCCTTAGATTTGGCAAGGCTTACCAAGTAGCCTATATCGTCTATGTTTTCCCCTTTTACCAAATGTGCCTCCAAAAGGGCCTCCTTTAAATTATCTACCTCAATTTTACCCTTAGCAAAATGCAAGAGTCGGTGCGCTTTCAAGGAATTTGCAGGTACGGACTGGGCAAGATCAAAGTTAATACCTACCGCTTTAGCCATTTGTACTGCCCCGTTAAACATTTGCATTGCCTGCTCTCGCTCTACACCCTTGGATTCACAGAAATGATCAATGGCACTAATATCTGTACGGGTCTGCATAGTGGGATCCAATTCAAAACTCTTCCACTCTAGCTTCACTTTATCCTTATACTTAAATTTATCCAGCGCCGATTCAAAATTCCTTTTTCCAATATAACAAAAGGGACACCGTATGTCCGACCAAATACTTATTTCCATATGCTTACTTTATTAAATTTATAAACCAATTGGTATGTTTGGTGCTAACACCTATGTACCAAACAATAGGTTCGTTTAAACGGTAAAACCTTACAAAGATTCCCTCGAAAATGTGGTACATCGCTTGGACCAAGCAAAGGGCTATCCAATGAATCCCAACCCAGCCCCTACTCCGTTTGGGAAACCAGGAGTTTTGAAGCAACAGCCTGACTAAGTACTACGTTCTTGTGCTTGCCATAAGATACGGTGACACTTCGATCGAATGCCTCAATTTGATTTATGGTAATTTCCAGGCCCAAACTTATTTCCTTCTTGTTTAAAAACATTAAAAATTCCTTACCGCTGCTTCGCAAGGCATTCAAGACCACCGTTTGGCCTTCTTCCATTTGGGAAAGCATTTGATAATTATTATCTAAAAAATTTCCTTCCCTATCCGGAATAGGAGAGCCATGGGGATCCTTGGTGGGAAAATCCAACAACTCATCCATCCTATCAAAGAAGGCGTCCGACTTTAAATGCTCTATCTGTTCGGCTATCTGATGTACTTCTTCCCAACCAAACCCCATAATTTCGGTAAGGAACATCTCGGACAAACGGTGCTTTCTAATAACCTTGGCAGCCTCCCTCTCCCCATCTTCGGTAAGGGTTATGGGCTTGTACCTTACATAGGTTACCCAACCCTGCTTCTCCATTTTCTTGATCATTTCGTTCACCGTAGGCTTACTAACCTCCAAGCGCTGCCCCAATTCCGTTAAGGAAATCTCAGGATTTTTTAAGTGTAGGTGGTACAGGGCCTTTAAATAATTCTCCGTTGTTTGTGAAGGCATTTCAATAGTTTACCGTAAAGATAGAAATATTTAAAATTAATTCTTGTTAGGTGCTCCTAACTTTATATATTTGCATGTCTAACTAAATTATAGGTCAATGCTAAAATCCAGTTTTAAAGTCTTAAGCGTGATCCTAATAGGATTGATCGTGCTTTCATGTGAAGACATTCTTCCCTCAGCACCCATGGAATCCGAGTTGTTGGATGGCCCCATGGAAGGATTAACCCATGCGCAAAGCGCACAATTTATTCGCGGCGATGTTGCTTTTAACGACGAGCTTTTCCATTCCGGAAATGGACTTGGCCCCCTATTCGTAGCCACTAGCTGTGTTAGTTGCCATGCGGGGGATGGGAAGGGCCTGCCTTCTACCTCCCTAACTCGTTTTGGACAAATAGACGCTACCGGCAATAAGTTTTTACATTTGGGCGGACCCCAATTACAAAATCGTGCCCTACCTGGTTACACGCCAGAAACTATACCAGAAGGAGCCACCTTTTCTGTGCTAACACCGCCAGCGGTTACCGGACTTGGATTTCTTCAATATGTAACGGACGAAGACCTCCTTGCGCTAGCCGACCCCGATGATCTGGACGACGATGGTATTTCCGGGGTGCCCAATTGGGATTACATCAGGGATTTTACCATCCCCCGTCCCGATGCCATCACCAGGGACGGAAAGTATATTCACCGTTTTGGAAAAAAAGCTTCGGTATACGATCTCTTAGAGCAAACCGTTGACGCCTACAACCAAGACATGGGAATCAACTCGATCTTTGACCCCATTGACACTTTTTCTGGTTTATCCATAGATCCAGAAATTTCCCAACAAACCATTAGAGACGTCGTTTTTTACCTAGAGACCTTAAAAGCACCCATTCCCAGAGATCAGGATGATCCACAGGTGCAGCAGGGGAAAGCAATTTTCTCACAAATACAGTGTGCCTCTTGCCATTTACCGGAAATGAAAACAGGATACTCCCCCATAGAGGCATTGTCCCATAAAACCTTCCACCCCTATACCGATTTATTACTACATGATATGGGACCAGAACTGGACGATGGTTACACCGAAGGAAGTGCACTTACCTCAGAATGGCGTACTGCCCCTTTATGGGGGTTGGGACTATCCAAGAATTCTCAAGGGGGACATTACTTTTTAATGCACGACGGCAGGGCCAGAAGTATAGAAGAGGCCATTCTACTCCATGGGGGAGAGGCTGAGAACAGTAAAAATCTTTACGTTGGCCTGGACCAATCTGAAAAAGAAGACCTAATTAAATTTTTGGAAAGCTTATGACAATGCATAGAAAGGATTTTATAAAAACCTGCGGACTAGCTTGCTTAGGGGCTACTTCTGTAGGTATGTTATTGCAAAGCTGCGTGGCTACCAAAAACATTACAGCTCCCATAGATGGAGATCAATTAGTGATTTCTAAGGCCGACTTTGCAAAAAATAAGGGCCATTACAATTATATAGTGGTTAGCAATACCAGACTACAATACCCTATTGCTCTATTTCGCTTCTCAGAGGAGAATTATACCGCCCTGTACCTCCAATGTACCCACCAAGGGAATGAGTTAAATGCCTATGGAGACAAACTGGTTTGTTCTGCCCACGGGAGTGAATTTGACAATAAGGGCAAGGTGACCAATGGTCCTGCCACGGAAGCACTGAGATCCTTTCCTGTAAAGGTTTTACAGGAAAATATCCATGTATCCTTAAGCGCGGCATAAACAAGATCGAGATAAAACATACCATAAAATTGACCGGTCCCACGAATTCTTCAAAGGATTTCGTTAAAGTAGGAACCACCATAAATCGCAACAGATGAAACAATTAATTACCCTATTACTTTTATTAATAGCAGGGATGGCCCAGGCCCAAATAGATACCACTCTTTTACAAATCAATAAAACGGACAGCACCCAACAGGGATTGAATATGGATGCCGTTTACGATAGGCCTTTTCTAAACTTAGGTAAATTGCCCGTCTCCGTGGGCGGGTATATGGAAGCCAACTGGCAATATATGGGTACCGAAGGCATTACGGAAGGACACGAATTTCAAATGAGGAGAATGACCCTCTTTGTGTCGTCTACCATCGGGAAAAAATTAAAATTTATGAGTGAGATCGAATTTGAGGAAGGCGGAAACCATATTGCGATTGAATTCGCTTCCTTGGATGTAGAATTCCACCCCTTGTTCAATCTCCGCGGAGGAATCATTATGAATCCGATTGGGGCTTTTAACCAAAATCACGACGGCCCCAAATGGGAGTTTACCGATAGGCCCATTTCCGCTACCCAAATGCTTCCTTCTACCTGGAGCAATGCTGGTTTTGGACTCTTTGGTAAAACCTATAAAGGGGATTGGATGTTAGGCTATGAAGCCTACCTAAGCGGAGGGTTTGACCATACTATTATAGACAACGACCAAAACAGGACCTATTTGCCCGCCTCCAAAGCCAATTTTGCTAGATTTGAAGAAAGTGCTAGCGGTACCCCCTTAACCACAGGGAAAGTGGCAGTACGTCACAATAATTTTGGAGAGCTAGGTTTGTCCTATATGGGCGGTATTTACAACACCTTTGAAGACGATGGAGCAGCAGTAGACGAAAAGAGAAGACTTCAGGTGTTCGCCATAGATTATAACCACACCCTTCCCAAATGGAACACTTTTATCACCGGCGAATGGGCATGGATAAACGTAGATATTCCTAACAACTATACCCAGTTCTACGGGAACAAACAGCAGGGAGGGTTTGTAGACGTAGTACAACCATTGATCAGTAAAAAAATGTTGGGGTGGGAAAAGGCATCCCTCAACTTGGCCTGTAGATTGGAATATGTGGATTGGAATGTAGGCACCTTCCAAGAAACCGGCTATACTATTGGGGACCACTTGTGGAGCGTAATGCCCGCCATTAGCTTTAGACCTTCCCAACAAACCGTATTCCGCCTTAATTATCGCATACAGCAGCAAGTTGATGTACATAATAACCCTGCAGAAAAAACAGCAGGAATTAGTTTGGGACTTTCCACTTATTTCTAGGTAGACCTTAGAAAGAAAGTCCTTAAAACCTGGACATGGGATCCTAATTCCCATGATTTTAATGAATCGGTATTAGCTGCTACAAATTAAGAGGTTAGACATCCTTCCTTTTTAAGGCTATCTTTGGGCAGAGGGAAGAATAGCTACCCGTAACTGAGAAATATTCCCTACAGTATAAAAAACCAATTAGGAGCCCATGAAAATTTTAATTATAGAGGACGACCATACCCTTAGCCAGAATATAGGCGAGGCCCTGAAAGCAGAGTCCATGGTGGTCCAAGTGGTCTATGACGGACTCTTGGCAGAACGCATGCTTAAGAAGGAATCCTTTGATTGCGTGGTGATGGATATAAACCTCCCTGGACGCAACGGCTTTGACCTATGCAGTAGGTTTCGGAAGTACAATACCCAAACCCCGGTTCTAATGCTCACCGCCTTTAGCGAACTGGAAGATAAGGTACAAGGTTTTGATTGTGGTGCCGATGATTACCTCACCAAACCCTTTTTTATGCGGGAATTGGTCCTAAGAATTCAGTCCCTAGTAAAACGCAGTGGAAATAATGACGCCCAACAACACAGTACCGTCTTAACTGCAGGCGATATTACCTTGAACACTGCACAGAAAAAGGTCTTTAGGCTAGGGACGGAAATTTCCCTGACTCCCAGGGAATACCAAATTCTCTATCGCTTAATGGAAAATGCAGGGGAGGTTGTTTCCAAATCGGACCTCATTGAAAGAATATGGGGAAGCTCCTTTCAGGCTAACACCAATACCATAGAGGTATATATGAATTTTTTAAGAAACAAGCTAGATAAGCCATTTGGGAAAAACACTATAAAAACCAGAATTGGCTATGGCTATTATGTGGATGTAAATGAAAATTAAGAATCAGATACACATCTATATTTCCGCCACTGTAATAACACTTACAGTCCTTTTCTCTGTTATAATATACGTGCTCTTTGCAGAGCATAGAGAAGAGGAATTTCAACAGCGACAAAACGAAAAAATCCACTATACCCTAGGGCTCATTGCCGAATACAAAGAACTCAGTGAAAGTTTGGCAACCATCATGGACCGGCATAGCATACACGATTTCTTTGATGAGAAAATGCTTATCTATGATCGCAACAAACAACTGATTTTTAGAAGTATCGATGATCTCCCCATCCACAATGCCCAAAATATCCTAAACTCCCTTTCCCCCGCCAACCAATGGATAGAGACCAAAGAGGACGATTATGACCTGATTGGGATATATGTAGAAAGGGAAGACGCCACCTTTTACGCCATCAGCAAGGCCTATGACGCCTTTGGCTATACCAAGCTAAATTTCCTGCAAAATATACTGATCATTATTTCCTTGGCCATTACCGTTATTGTGCTACTCATTAGTCATTACTTATCGGCCAAAATTTCTAAACCCATTACCAGTTTGGCCGAAAAACTGAGCGACATCGACTTTAACGAGCAAAAATTTAAGGGGATCTCAGTGGCCACCAATTCCTATGAAATAAACTACCTCACCGGAAAATTTAATGCACTGGTCAATAGAACCAAGGATGTTTTTTCATTTCAAAAACACGCTGTACAGCATATTTCCCACGAGCTTAAAACCCCCATTGCCATTTTGGTATCGGAATTGGAAAGAGCCAAGGCACAGGACAATCTTTCCCAAAAAAACAAGATTATTGAAAGTCAGATCTTAAATGCCAACTCCTTGGCCGATATCATTACGGTATTGTTGGAGGTTTCCAAAATTGAATCGGGGCGGGCCTTGGCCGTTACGCCCTTGCGCGTAGATGAGATAATATTTACCGCCATTGAGGAATTGGGCATTCTCTACCCCAAGTTTCGCTTCGAAATTGAGTTTCAACCAGAAGTATTTAAGGAATCGCAGTTAGAGCTTAAGGCCAACGAATTATTGCTAAAGCAGGCTTTTCTTAATGTGATGAATAATTGCATTGCCTATAGTTCGGAGCCCCTTGCCAAAATCCGTTTTATTTTTAGCGATCCCCTCTACCTCAAAATAGCCTTTATCAATAGTGGCAATCCCATTAAAAAGGAGGAGGAGAAATACCTCTTCCATCATTTCTTCAAGGGGACCAATAGTCAAGACCCCACAGGATTTGGTCTTGGCTTGGTATTAACCCATAAAATTGTGCAATTACACCATGGGGATATCACCTATTCTAACCCCTCCCCTAACAAAAACATTTTTGAATTAAGCTTCCCCTTAAGCTAAAATTTATCCATTTTAAGGTCTTTTTAAGGTAGTCCTGGCCAGCTTTGTTGCTCATTTAAGATGCAGCCCCTATGACTATTGGTACCCGTATATTTTATTGTATACTTCTTTTCCTATTTTATAATGCAAGTGAGGCCCAGGAACTCCTATCCCTAAACAGGGAAGAGGCTGAGGCCATTTTTTTGGAACAAAACCTGTCCCTGATGGCAGAAAAACTGGAAATTCCCAAAGCGGAAGCCTTGGTGCTCCAGGCCAAGGTTTGGCCCAACCCCTCCCTATCCATAGAGGAGGTAAACCTCTGGGCCACCCAGAGCCAGAGGGAACCGCACGGCGAAGAGCTGCCTCCATTGTTTGGGAATAAGGGTCGCTATCAACAGTTTAGCGTGGGATTGGAACAACTTATTTTAACTGCCGGGAAACGAAAAAAGCTACTGGCTTTAGAACAGGTAGGAGCAGATAAGGCCCAGCAGTACTTTGAAGATCTATTGCGAAGTCTAAAAATTGAATTCCGCCATCAGCTTACCCAAATGCAATATCTGCAACTAAATCTGCAGGTGTACCAGCAGCAACTCCAAGCCCTTAATTATTTGGTTGAATCGTATAAAAATCAAGTGAAACAGGGACATATTGCAAAAGGGGAATACATCCGCTTAAAGGCCTTGGAGATGGAGTTTAACAAGGAAAGTAATGATCTTAAACGCGAACTGCACGGGGTAGAAAAAGAATTAAAGCTACTTATGAGGCTCCCTGCCACTACTCAATTGACCATAACCGAGGCAGGATTTAAACCCCCTTTGCACCAGAACGGCCTTAGTCCCCTCTCCCAGCTGCTAAAACTGGCCGCGAGCTCCCGTCCAGATCTAAAACTGGCCCAGCTTAACCAAGAGGAATACCACCGCCTTTATACTTATGAACGGGCAAAGCGCGTACCCGATGTTACTTTAAAAGCGGGTTATGACCGTGGCGGTAGCATCCTTTACAATTTTATAGGCTTTGGTCTAGAAATAGACTTACCCATTTTTGATAGGAATAAGGGAAATATACAAGCCGCCGCTTTGGGAAGGGAGCAATCCCAAATAATGTTGGACCAGAAATCCCTTGCCGTGGAAAATGAGATTGCCCTTGCTTATCAAAATCTTGAAGACGCCCTAAGCTTTCTACAGGGCATTGATCCGGAGTACGAAACCACCTTGGAACAGTTACTGGAGAACTACAACAAGAACTTCGCCGCGAAGCATATTGGCCTCTTGGAGTATATAGATTTTTTGGATGCCTATCTAGAAAATAAAAAGATCATTCTTGAAGCCGGCAAGGAATTACTCCTAAGAAAAGAGGAATTGAATTATGCCGTTGGACAAGACATTATTAAATAACCTGAAACAATACACATGAACAATAACACATTATTCCCATCCATCTTCATCTGTTTAATTGCTGGGCTACTACTCGGTAGCTGTGCAGAAACGGTGCCACCTCCAAAACCAAGTAAGGATGCTTCCTACTGCATGGATGATAATTTTAAGAACAAAATTGCTATTACGAGCCCTATTAGAAAAATGGTTACGGAAGACATACACCTTACGGGGGCCGTAGAACCCAATCCCGATAAGGTGGTTCATTTTATGAGCTTGGTAGATGGTATTATCTCCAAAACCTATTTTTCTTTGGGTGATGAGGTGAAGAAAGGCCAGATATTGGCCGAAATGCAAAGTGTAGATCTTTCCAAACTCTATGCCCAGTCACAGACCATTGACTCACAGATACAGGTGGCCGAAGAAGCTTTAAAGGCCACCCAATCCATGTATGACGACGGAATTTCTTCCCAAAAGAATTTATTACGGGTACAGAGCGATCTCGCTATTTTAAAAGCCGAGAAAGAAAAAATAAATGCCAATCTACGATTGTACAGTGCCAGTCCAGAAAAAGGGGTCTTCAAAATAAAAGCACCGCATTCTGGCATCATCACGGCCAAGGCAATTGCCACTGGCACCCCTATTACGGCCGGAGGGGAAACCCTTTTCACTATCTCCGATCTAAATGAAGTATGGGTCACCATTAACGTGTACGCCACTAATGTGCAGGACATTACCCCTGGGATGCCGGTAAGTATTCAATCGCTTTCCTATCCGGACGAAACCTTTGAAGGAAGCATTGCTGCCATCTCCCAAGTATTGGATGCGGAGGCCAAAGTCTTAAAAGCGCGGGTGGTACTGCCTAATTCGGATTTAAAGTTAAAACCTGGCATGTTGGTAGATGTTTTCGCCCTTAAAGAAAGTAACAGGGAAGCCCTGAGTATCCCTACCGATACTATGGTCTTTGACAACAATCAGAACTACGTGGTTGTCTATAAGGACGATTGCAATCTAGAAATTAGAAAAATATCCATCCTCACCAGGAGCAATGGAAACACCTTTATTGCTAAGGGCCTGGAAGAAGGGGAAAACATTATAACCCGGAATCAGCTTCTAATCCACGAACAAATCAAAAATTTCCAGAACTAATTCACCTTGAAAGGAGCATAACCGAAAATTGGTCGCCAGCCCGAAAGATTCATTCCGGCGGGCAAATACCGAATCAAGATTTGCAAATCGCACCCACCAGAACGACCTAGTCGGGCTGGTATGACCGTTAAAAAACAATAGATATCTACATATGAAAAAATTTATCCAAGGAATAGTAGGCTTTTCCTTAAGGAATTCTATTATCGTATTCTTCCTTACCGCCTTGCTGTTCATTGCAGGCATAGTTAGTTATTTAAACACCCCTATTGAAGCCTTCCCGGATGTGACCAACACCAGGGCCAGAATTATTACCCAATGGCCTGGTAGAAGTGCGGAGGAAGTAGAAAAATTTGTTACCCTACCTATAAGCACTGCGGTAAATACCATTCCCAAAAAATCGCAGGTGAGGTCCATCTCCCTATTTGGGCTTTCCGTGGTAACCGTCATCTTTGACGATGAGGTAGACGATTTCTTTGCCCAACAATACACGGCCAATCGTTTGCAGGGGGCCGACCTCCCAGAGGGTGCAGATGCTAGGATAGAACCACCCTATGGGGCCACCGGGGAAATTTTTAGGTATGTTCTAAAAAGCGACCTTCCCATAAAGGAACTTACCGCCATCCACGATTGGGTAATAGAACGGGAACTGGTATCGGTACCTGGGGTAGCCGATGTAGTGAGTTTTGGAGGCGAGGAAAAAATCTATGAGATAAAAATTAACCCTACGGAACTGGCCAATTACGACCTATCGCCCCTGGAGGTGTTCGAGGCGGTGAGGAAAACCAACATCAATGTAGGGGGAGATATTATTGAAAGAGGGAGTCAGGCCTATGTAGTACGTGGTATAGGTCTGTTGGAAGGAGTAGCAGATATAGAGAATATTCTGATAGAGGTGAAAGGTACCACCCCTATCCTTGTGAAGCATGTGGCCGAGGTAAAGGTTACGGCCAAGCCAAGACTGGGATCGGTTGGACTCCAGGATGAGGAAGACCTGGTACAGGGGATTGTAGTGATGCTAAGAGGGCAAAATCCGGATGAAGTAATTGCCAATGTAAAGGAAAAAATTGCTGAACTCAATGACCGTATCCTCCCTAGTGATGTTTTAATAGAACCTATTATAGATAGGACTACCTTGGTAGATGCTACGGTGAGTACGGTTAGTAAAAACCTAGTGGAAGGCATTCTCCTGGTTTCTATAATTGTGTTTGTATTCCTATTTAACTGGCGAACAACCGTAATAGTTGCCTCCGTTATTCCCTTATCCTTCCTATTTGCACTCATTATGCTGAGGATCCAGGGATTACCTGCCAATTTAATTTCTATGGGAGCCATAGATTTTGGCTTGTTGCTAAAAGGGACCCTAGTAATTGTGGAAACCGTCTTTGTTGCAATGAACAAGAGAGCGAGCCAAATGGGAATGGAGAAATTCAATAAAATGAGTAAGCTGGGCCTGATCAAAAAAAGTGCGGGCAGCGTAGCTACCTACATTGTTTTTGCGCAGATTATCCTTATAGTGGCCTTATTACCCATTTTTTCCTTCCAAAAGGTGGAAGGAAAAATGTTTAAACCCCTGGCTTTTACTTTAGGATACGCACTAACCGGATCCTTGATACTGAGTATCACCTACGTTCCGGCAATGATTAAGCTACTCTTAAAAAAGAATATAGTGGAAAAGGAGAATATGGTTTCCAGATTTTTCCAACAAAACCTCTTCAAGCTATTCCTATGGACCAACAAGAGAAGAAAAGCTACTTTGTACGGATTTGGCGCGCTTTTAATGACATGTGGGGTAAGCTTCCTGTTCTACGGGTCCGAGTTTATTCCCAGCCTAAACGAAGGAGCACTTTACGTGCGTGCCACCTTGCCCAATAGCGTAAATATTGGGGAGGCCAACAGACTTGCCAAAGAGTTAAAAGGAGAACTTAGACAGTTTGAGGAAGTGAAGTTTGTACTTAACCAGGTAGGCCGACCCAATGACGGAACGGATCCCACCGGTTTCTTTAATATTGAGTTTCACATAGAATTGCATCCCGAAAAAGAATGGCAACGAAAGATAGGAAAGCCAGCGCTTGTTGAGGAAATGCGAGAGGTATTACAAAATTACCCCGGCATTGTATTCGGATTTAGTCAGCCTATCCAAGACAATGTGGAGGAATATGTGGCCGGGGTAAAAAGTTCCTTGGTTGTAAAAATTTTTGGGGACGACCTCTTTGAATTGGAAAAATATGCAGACCAAGTAGCCAATAGTATTAGAGATGTGGAGGGAATCGAAGATTTAAATGTATACCGCAATATTGGCCTACCAGAACTGCGTATTCAGATCCACGATAGCAAGCTGGCCCGTTACGCGGTTGATATGGCCGATGCGCAAGCCGTGGTAGAGATGGCCATCGGGGGCCGGGCGGCCACCACCTTTTATGAGAACGAACGGATGTTTGACGTGCGGGTGCGCTTTGCCGAGGAATATAGGGACACCGATGAAAAGATTGGGGAAATACTAATCCCCGCCATGGATGGAAAGAAGATCCCCCTACGAGAAATAGCCACCATTAGTTATATAACAGGCCCCACCTTTATCTACCGCGAAGGCAGTAGTAGGTATATTGCGGTTGGATTTAGTGTAGAAGGCAGGGATTTGGGGAGTACCATAGCTGAAGCAAAACAAAAAGTAGCAGAGAACGTACACTTACCCAAGGCCAATAAAATGGAATGGGCAGGGGAATTTGAGAGCAAGGAGCGCGCCAGTAAGCAATTGGCACGCATTGTTCCTGCTGTTTTGTTGCTGATTCTCTTTCTTTTATACTTTAACTTTGGCACCATAAAAGATACTTTGATTGCGGCAGCTACCATTCCCTTTGCCTTTATAGGCGGATTTATATCGCTGTGGGTCACAGACACTATTTTTGGAATATCGGCCGGAATCGGATTTATAATTCTCTTTGGTGTAAATACTATTAATGCCATTATTTTGATTGCGGTGATGAAAGAAAACATGCGCAAAAAAGGGCTGAATGAAGCTATTTCCAATGGGGTTCACAGTAGAATAAGACCTATTGTAATGATCGCCCTAATGGGCTCCATGGGATTGCTTCCTGCTGCCATGTCTACAGGAATGGGTTCCGAAATTCAAAAACCCTTGGCCATTATGATTGTAGGGGGACTCTTAATCTGTATGATATTGTCTTTAACCGTACTGCCACAACTGTTTTACTGGGCGTATAGGAAGTCGCACCGAAAATAAACCCATTATTATTTTCCTGAATGTAGGATGATTATAAATTCCCCGCGAGTATTCACGGGGAATTTTTTTTTGCATTAGGTTCATTGATAAACCGTAGCTAGATTATGATTATCGGTAGTCTACCCTATTTTCTACGGCCTAAAGCGCCGTGGCTATTGAAAAATAAAGGTCCAGACTGTCCGCCAGAACGCTTCTTTCGGCCTGGCGCTCTACCGGACAAACATGGACTACGTTTATCCAAACATATACGCGTCTTCCTAGAAAAGTCGCAATTGCCCGTCCTTATATTGCTCGTGAAGGGTAGTATTCAGCGGGGGAACAGGAGCATCCTTAAAATACTTCCTTCTGGCCAAATGGATCATTTCATGGATCTGTTGGGCTATTTTACCTTCTCCGCGACTTCGGACACCGAACCTACTGTCGTTTAGTGTGCCCCCATGGCAATCCTTAATCTGGTTTAGCACCTTATCTGCCTTGTTGGGCAGGGTCTTTCGTATCCAATCCTCAAACAGTACCCCAATGGCTCCGTTGAGCCTTACTACGGTATAGCCAAAGGATAAGGCACCATTATCTGCCACTGCTTTGGCCAGCCCAAGAATTTCATGACTGTTTATCCCTGGAATTATGGGTGCCAGCATGGCTTTCACGGGAATCTGATGCTCGGAAAGCTGCCTTATGGTCTCTAGCCGTTTTTTAATGGAGGCCGTTCTAGGCTCCAAGATTCTCCTAGTGGCTTCGGAAAGGGAAGTTACGGACACATTTACACCAATTAGATGGTCCTTTGCCAATTGGGTTAAGATGTCCAAATCCCGTAGCACTAGGCTATTTTTCGTAATAATCCCTACGGGATGCTTATATTTTAGGAATACTTCCAAGCAGGCCCTTGTAAGTTCAAATTCACGTTCTGCCGGTTGGTAACAGTCCGTATTGCCCGAAAGTACAATGGTGGCTGCCTTCCAACGCTTGCTTTTCAGCTTTTCTTCTAACAAGCTTGGGGCATCCTTTTTTATCAGAATTTTTCTTTCAAAATCCAACCCGGCACTATACCCCCAATACTCATGGGAGTTACGGGCGTAACAGTAAATGCACCCATGTTCACATCCTTGGTAGGGATTTAGGGAATAGGCCATCCCTACATCGGGACTATTCACTTTATTTACGATGGTTTTAGGATAAATAGGAAGGTACTGGGTTTTATTGGAAGCGACCTCCTCTCCCTCCAGTCGGCAAAACTCCAGAAAATCGTCTCGCAGCTCATTGGAGAACTCGGAAAAACGATTGTTTGAATTTTGTTGGGCTCCACGCCCTTTAATAACTGGATTCACTTTCATAATGATGGATTTACTCCAAAATTATGGAATAAATCCAATTGCAAAAAAGTAAATATGTTAATTTATGTTTGATTAATTATTGAAAAACCAACTAATGGTCCAAGGGAAGCTAGCGAATGTTTCAGGGACGGCTCGTGGTAAGAGCGGAAAATACCCGACTTAGATGCTTGGGGCTACCATCGGAAAAAGGCAAAGATGCTTATTGTGCCACCACCCTAATCACACGCGATACATCTTTAGGAAAGAACTCTCACTTTTAAGGCAAGGCTTGGGGCCCCAACTTCACTTTTACCAATTGTTTTCTAGATCCCCTTTTGGCGTAATACAGCATACTTTTATCTACATCGTCTATCAAAGGTTTGGAAACCATTAGGGGGAGTCGGGCTTCATGATTATCAATCACCTTTTCATAGCTAATCTTCCCATCCTTGTCCAACATAATCATAAACACGTTCTTATTCCTACCCAATCCCTGCTTAAAAAAGAGTCGCTCCCCTGGTAGGAGTTGCGGATTTTCCGCTCCTGTACTAATCAGGTAATAGGTATTATCCCCTTTTGTGAGGGAACTATAAGACGTATAAGCTCCGTCCCCTTGGGTTACCTCGGCCTTATTTATGTTTCTTGCCCAAAGCATATCGCCATCAATACTCAGTTTGGCGCTTACAATATCGTTATAATGGTATCGGTTAATCTTTAGCCTAGATCCTGTAGGATCGGACTGAAGGCTGGAGGTCACAAAATACTCCTCGGCATTAAAAAGAATATTATTTTCCGGAGTGAGACAGAGGTTTTTAAAGACCAGATTTTTCACCACATTATCTTCCCCCCTCCCAAACTTATCGGCCATAAACTGCGGAGAGAAGGGATTGTATTTTTTTTCACGAATGGCTAGGGTCTTGAGATCTAGGTTAAAATAGGCCAGACCATTATATCTATTGTCTTTTCTATCAGCATAAAAACCCACACAAACCAACCTATCTTGGACTAGCATGGGCTTTAAAGACTCGGAATACCGACCGGTATCATCAAAGGTTTGGAGGGTGCCTCCGTCCGTACTGATCCTTAATAATTCGTACTGAAACTTTCGGTCTGTTGCTGCAAAGCGGCGTTTTTTAAAGTAGGCTTTCCCCACTAAATACACCGCATCCAAATTCTTGGATGTCACCATATTCTCGAACGCATAGTTTTTCTCTTCCAAGTCCCCGGAAAAATCGTATTCCAACAATTTATTCAGGGAGCTATTGAAGAGATACAACATATGAGTATTTACTTTCCCCCGTTTAAAAT
This sequence comes from Arenibacter lacus, assembly GCF_008711145.1. NCBI lineage: Bacteria > Pseudomonadati > Bacteroidota > Flavobacteriia > Flavobacteriales > Flavobacteriaceae > Arenibacter > Arenibacter lacus. Next base: position 82,077 of record NZ_VVIN01000003.1, on the reverse strand, counting down.
GCGTACTTATCACAAAAGCGGATTCGTCCGGATTAAAAAACGCGGTGGTAGTAAACCCTCTCGAAAAATTTCTATTGTAGTAATTGTGCGCTAGGGGATTGCTTACCTCCTGGGAGGGAACAGACAAAATGGGGTGTGCCGTAAAACCGTAGGTACTAATGGGACTCCTATGAACCACGTAGTCATAAGTTCCTTTTAGCATATTGTATTCTAAAAGCAACATGTTTAACTGACCATTTTTTACAAAGGCGTTAATGAAATGTCGACCTTTTAAGCGGTAATTATATTCTGCGATCAGCTCTAGGTTCTTATTGTAGTGTTCAATATAATAACCCTTGGGTTTAAGGACAATCCCGGTATAATAGGAGCGCACCAGTATGGAGCCCCCCATGCCATCGTCGGAAATATCCAAGAGCTTTGAGTATTTATACCGATCGTGATAACGCTCTCCAAAATGGTACTCCACTGGTATTTCCTGTGCTTTGGAAAAAGCGAAAAGAACACAAAATAAAAGGGTGAGGCAATACTTTAGTGGAGCCATGCGGTGGTTTATTGGTTATTACATATCGGAGAAATCGGGTTTTCTCTTTTCCAAGAATGCGGTGGTTCCCTCTTTAAAATCGGAGGTACCGAAACATTTCCCAAAAGCCTCAATCTCAATTTCATACCCGTTTGCGTTATGATTAAAACCAGCATTTATGGCTTTTATTGCATTCTTAATGGCATTGGGCGAATTTCTACAAATTTTGGCGGCTATCTTTAGGGTAAGGTCCATTAGGTGTTCTTGTTCTACTACATGATTTACCAAACCAAATTCTAATGCCCTAGCCGCATCGATCATTTCGCCACCAAGGATCATTTCCATGGCGCGACCCTTCCCTATTAATTGTGGTAGGCGTTGTGTACCCCCATACCCAGGAATAACACCTAGAGAGACCTCTGGCAGCCCCATACGCGCATTATGGCTGGCAATCCTAAAGTGACATGCCATGGCTAGTTCTAGCCCACCTCCCAGAGCATATCCATTGACCGCTGCAATTACGGGCGTTCCCAAATTCTCTATAAAGGAAAATAACTGCTTATGTCCGGTAGCTGACAATTTCCCCCCTTCCTTGGTGGAGAAATCGGCAAATTCAGCAATATCGGCTCCTGCCACAAAGGATTTTTCCCCACTCCCAGTCAAAATAATAACTCTAATGGTTTTATCCTTGTCCAGCGCTTTAATGGCATGGTGAAGCTCCCCAATAGTAGCCTTGTTCAACGCATTCATTTTGGAAGGCCTATTTAGGGTTACCGTGGATATGGCACCCTTCTTACTTATCAAAATGTTCTCGTATTTCATTTCCTAACTTATTTTAAATAAAGTATTTCTAGCTAATTAAAATAGATTATATAAACCAATTGCCAAAATATAATGGCTCATCTACCACAAACCACTTCTATAAAAATAGTTTTAGTGGGGTTCTATTGGGAACTTTACCGTAAAAATGGTTCCTTTTTCTGGTTTAGACTCAAAGTCAATGGTTCCCTTAAAGGTCTCCACAATATTCTTTACCATGCCCAAGCCTAACCCCATGCCACTACTCTTGGTGGTAAATTTTGGTTCAAAGATGCGATCCTTTACTTCGGGTCGGATGCCGATGCCATTATCCGATATCTGGATACTTACCCAACCATTATCTCTAGCCACGGTGACCAGTACCCGTGGTTCCTCTTCCAAACTAACCGCCTGGATGGCATTTTTAACTAGATTGGTCACAACCCTAATTAGCTGGGTACGGTCTAGTACGCTAATAATCTCCTCTTCCTCCGAGGAAAATTCAATGTAGTTCTCGTTAAAAATATCTACCGCCAGCTTAACGATCTTAACCACATTTAGGGTTTCATTCTGTTGGGCCGGCATTTGGGCAAAGTTGGAGAAAGCCGATGCAATATTGCTCAAGGTATCTATTTGTTGAATAAGTGTCTTGGAATATTCGGCCACTTTCTCGGAGATATCCGGATCCTTAGGGTCAAATTTTCTTTCAAAGCTCTGCACCCCAAGCCGCATTGGGGTTAATGGATTTTTAATCTCATGGGCCACCTGTTTGGCCATTTCGCGCCAAGCCTGTTCTCTTTCCCCTTTGGCCAATTTGGCTGCACTTACTTCCAGCTCATCAATCATGGCATTATAAGAGGCAATCAATTTCCCAATTTCCTCACTAGGATTCTTTATGATGATCTTTTCGTTCCGCTTGGCAATATTGGTCTGGTTTAATCTATACGATATGGTCTGCAAGGGCCTAGTTATATAGAGGGAAATAAAATAGGCCATTACAATTGCCAGCAATAAAACAAGCATATAAGCCCAAGTAAGTCGCATTAAGATCTCCTTTAACTCCCTATCATTAAAAGAGCTGTCCTCAAAATAGGGCAGGTTTAATATACCGATAGGTTTAAACTTATTATCGGTTATAAAAGTATAAGAAGCTTGATATTTAAAACCTGCCGCTGTTTTTTGCTCCACAATTCGCTTGGACGGATTGGAGCCCAGCTCGTTTAAAATTTCTGCCTCTATACACCTAGAGATGGAGTCTACCTCAAACTTGGGTCGGGAGCTTTTTAACAACTGACCTTCCAGATCATAGATGTTAAAGTTGATGTTCTGCACCAGGGCAATTTCATAGATTTCGTCCTTAAATATATAGGGAAGATTTTCCGTGGTAACCGGGTAGGTTGTTTTTTGCAGGGTAAGGTCTATACTTTGTTTAATCTGTTCCTCCTTACGTTCCATACGTTCCGCATGGTATTCCCTGTTTTGCTCGCTATACTGATAAATGGTCACGACGGCAATCAGGATAAAGGCGATGACCACCAAAAATATCATGGCGATAATAATACGACTTCGCAGGGAAATGGTTTTGAGCAAGGGAAATCTATTTTTTAGTATTTAAATATAGCAATTATCACACCAAACCCAATAGGGAAATTGGAAGGCAACCTATGCTTCGGGATTTTTATCCCGAATCCGCTTATAAAGTCGGATACCCAGCATCAAGAGGATACCCAATACGATGATCCCTACCACTCCAAAAATCCAATTGAAGGCATTTTTTAGAATTACCAAAAAGACAATGGCAAAGAGGATTAAGGTGGCACCTTCGTTCCAGATGCGCATAAATTTGGAGGTGTATTTTATCTCATCGCGTTGCAACTGACCAAACATCTGATGGTTTTTTAAATGATAGGCGATCAGCAGTACCACAAAGCCCAATTTAACATGCATCCAAGGTTGTTGTAACCAAGCGGGGAACAACAGCAATAACCAAAGGGCAAAGATAGTAGCCAGAATTGCGGAGGGCCAAGTAATGATGAACCACAAGCGCTTGGTCATCAATTTAAACTGTTTAGTAAGAATCTCCCTTTCTGGAGAGGACTTCCCATCCGCCTCTATATGATATATAAAAAGGCGCGGAATATAGAACAAGCCTGCAAACCAGGTAATCACAAAAATGAGGTGCAAGGCTTTAATATAGTTGTAATATTCGGACATAGATTCTCAATTACAGGGTAAAGATAATAGACCCTTTATTATAATGCTAATGTTATTGGAGGCCAGCGGTCAATTTATGATGGGTCCTTAACAGCTATTTCACTTCCAGGAATTAATTTATTCTTTACTTCCCTTCGCAAAAAGTAGCCGGTAACCACTGTTGCCAACACATCGGATATAGGGAAGGAAATCCATACCCCCAACTCTCCCAGATAATTGGGCAAAATTAAAATGAGCGGTATAAAAAAGAAACCCTGCCTGGATAGGGTAAGCAATAGGGCGGGCACTGCCTTCCCAATTGCCTGAAAATAGGCGGCCCCAATCAGCTGAAGTGCAATTATTGGCGTGGCGGCAAACACCCATCTCATGGCTGCCGGGGTATGCTCTAACACAAAAGCATTCATCGCTAATTCCTTGGCGGAAAGGTCGGGCCTAGAGCTCAAAAAGAGTCCGGCAATTTCTGCTGGAAATATCATAAGCCCTATAAACACTGCTGTAGCTAATATGGCCGCGTACTTAATAGCCGTATTGATGGATTCCCGTACCCTTTGGTATTTTTTAGCCCCGTAATTAAAGCCAGCTATGGGCAAGAAGCCTTGTGTAACCCCAAACACAGGGAAGAGTGCAAACATAAGCATGCGTCCAATAATCGCATACACGGCCACCATGGCCTCCCCTCCCAAATTAAAGAGGATGTTGTTCATTAAAAGGTAAATTACACTTACCACTGCTTGTCTAGATAAGGTAACAAAACCAAGGGCTCCAATTTCCTTCAGAATCCCCGTACTGAATCCCAAATGGGACCAATTAATCTTTAGTTCGGAGTTTTTGGAAAGGAAAAAGTAGAGAATATAGGCAAAACACAGCACGTACCCAATGGTAGTAGCCCAAGCCGCACCGGTCATCCCCCAATCCAACACATAGATAAAAATGTAGTCTAACACCAGGTTACCTACCGAGGGGATAATCATGGCGTTCATGGCAAACTTGGGTTTGCCCTCTGCCCGGATTACGGTGTTTCCCATCATACAGAGCGCCAAAAAAGGGACTCCGTACAGCACAATGGTATAATAGATTTTAGCGGTCTCAAATAGGTCGCCCTTCCCTCCAAAAGCAGGAATAAGACTATCGGTATAATACAAGCCTAGGATTACCATTACGACCGTTACCAATAGGGTAAGGGCAATCTGGTTCCCAAAGGTTTTCAACGCTTTCTCTTGTTTGTTGGCCCCTAGGGCACGGGAGATAATACTAGCGCCCCCAATACCGATCGCCATTCCCAAGGCCCCTATAAAAAAAGACACGGGCAGCACTACGTTTATGGCGGCTATAGCAATAGAACCAATCCAATTCCCAACAAAAATGGAATCGACCAGCACATTGAGCGACATCACCAAAATCCCGATAGCAGCAGGTACCGCCTGTTTTACCAGGAGTTTCCCGATGGGCTGATTCCCAAGCTGATCTGCCGAAGCCCTAGACATATTAAGCGGGGAGCGTTTCTTTAAGCTGCCAGTCGCTTATCCAGTTAACCATAAGCTCTACCCACTCTTGGTCATCATTTAAACAGGGAATATACTTATAGTCTTCACCACCGGCGTCCTTAAATTGTTCTTCACCTTCCATGGCAATTTCCTCCAGTGTTTCCAAGCAATCTGCAACAAAGGCAGGGGTAATAACGGCCAAACGTTTAACCCCTTCTTTTCCAAGACGTTCAAATTCGAAATCGGTATATGGTTTTAACCAAGGGTCATTGAGTAACCTAGATTGAAAGGAGATGGTTACCTTCTCATCGGGAAGGCCCAATTCTTTTTTAATCTTTTCCGTCATGTCAAAACATTGATGCCTATAACAGGTAGTATGGGCCACCGAATTGGTGCTACAACACTTATCATCCAATTTACAATGAAATTGAGTGGGATCCTTCTTATAAATCTGTCGTTCTGGGATTCCATGGTATGAAAATAAAAGGTGATCAAAGTCAAAGTCTTTTAAGCCTTTGGTAATACTATTACTCACCAATTTTACATAGTCCGGATTTCCGTAAAACGCAGGCAAGGTGGTAATTTTCATTTCCGGAAAATGGGCTTCCTTCTCTTCCATAGCTTTCACTACTACGGTTTCATAGGAAGACATGGCGTAATGCGGATACAAGGGCACCAACAAAACGTCTGTAACTCCCTGCTCTTTCAATTCCTGAAGTCCATTTTTAATGCTCATACTCCCGTAACGCATTCCCAAGGCAACGGGAATTTCAGAGAGTTTCTTCACCTTGTCCGTAAACCTTTCCGAAATAACTACCAAGGGCGACCCCTCTTCCCACCAGATTTTCTGATAGGCTTCGGCCGACTTCTTAGGTCTGGTTCTCAAAATGATGCCGCGCACAAGTATCGTTCGCCACCATAAAGGCACATCAATTACCCGCTCATCCATTAAAAACTCGTCCAAATATGGCTTTACATCTTTCGGGGTGGGACTATCGGGAGATCCCAGGTTTACCAACAAAACTCCTTTCATTATAAAACTGCTAATTATTTAATGTTGCACAAAAATAACACTTGTAAAGGAACTAAAATTTAAAACACCCAAATACTTCTCGATCCTACTATAGAGGAAGTCGATTCTACCCCCTGTAAGCGCGCCCACTAAAGATTCTTGCTCCCTCTCCCCCTCCAAACTGCTACCCAACCCGCCCCTTATAATTCCAAAACCATTCAGTATAAAATTTTTAAATCCCAGAAACCGGCTTTCACTACACCCCTCCCTAAAAACAAGAAGTCTTCTCAATTGATAAGTAGAAACAACTGCAAATTGGTGTAGTTATAAAGTAAAAAGACTATACCAAACTTCAAGCAAAAACAGCAAAACAACCCCTACCACCCTGTCAATAAGCTACTTACCCACACAACATACCGTTAAGTATTTACAATCAAGCTCCTTTAAGCGAGAATCACGACTTTAATCAAAATCCCGCCACCTTAGCTTTAGGCAGTTTGGTGTTTGGAGGGTGCACCTATCTTTATCCCTTGAAAAAGCACCTAGAAGCCATTACATTTTGTATTTTTGAAGGGATGCTTTAGGCAGCACAAGTGGCACGGGTTTTGTTCCTAAAACCAACAAACAAAGCATCCAAAAGAATATTTACACCCAGCTATGAACTTATTAGGTTTTAAATTTTTTGGCCCCACGAGTCGCATTTTGGCATTGCTAGTCCTATCAGTGGTTACCTCAGTTGGGAATGCCCAGGACATTATTTGCTCCCTACAGGATCGAAAAGCTTTTGAAGCTAAAATAACTGAAATCTCAAATTTAAATTCTACTAACCTAGGGGAAACCATGGTAGCTGTGGGAAAAACATTTATAGGCATTCCCTACGTGGCAAAAACTTTGGAAATTGGAGATAAAGAATCCCTGGTGGTGAATTTACAAGGCTTGGATTGCACCACTTTTGTAGAGAATGTACTGGCTTTTAGCCGCATGCTGGCAATGAATCAGTCCGATTTTAATTCCTATACGGAGCACTTAGAGACCATTCGGTATAGAGATGGTACCCTAGATGGCTACCCCTCTAGACTTCACTACTTTTCGGAATGGTTTGCCAACAATGAAAAGAAAGGACTTATAAAGGATTTAACTGCCAGTATGGGCGGGGTGGAAAGTAGCAAGGAGATTAATTTTATGAGTACACACAGAAACCTGTACCCATTTTTAAAAGAGGTTGAAAACTACAAAAAGATCAAAGAATCCGAACAGTTTTTAAAAGACCAGTCCATCTTTATCCTTCCTCAGGACAAAATTGCCGAGATGGAATATTTGATACAGAGCGGGGATATTATCGCCATGACCACCTCTATAGAAGGACTAGACATCACCCATACGGGAATAGCGACCAGAGAAGCAGATGGCAGAATCCATTTATTGCACGCTTCCACAGGCTCCATGGAAGTAGAAATTACCACCCTTCCCTTGGCAGACTACTTAAAAGAAGTGAAGAATAATACGGGAATTATGGTAGCTAGGGTAATTACCCCCTCTTTAAGCTTCCGCCGATTCTAATAGCCCTGAAAAATACCTATCAGTATACCACTCTGCTCTCCTGCTTTCACCAACTCCCTAGCAGCCCCTTGTGTATGTACGATGGCACCTAGCTAGAATTCCAGTCTAGAGAATTAAAAGGTATTTGAGAAAAAAACAAGCACCAACCTCAGGGCTGATGCTTGTAAATTGGTAAGTGTTTAACTTTAGAGCCTACACCTTATATCTAATTTTGGTTTTCCTTAATCCACAGAAATAAGATGTACGTCAAATATAAGTACGGACCCCCCAGGGATGGAACTATAGTCCTGACTGCCATAACCTAAATGAGAAGGCACCAACAACATCCCGCTACCGCCTTCCTTAAAATATTGAATACCCTCTGTCCAGCCGCGAATAACCCGCTGCAGCGGAAAGGAAATTCCTTCCGACGGACTCTGATCGAACACCTGTCCGTTGGTGAAGTACCCTTTATAGGCCACCGTAACCTCGGAAGTTGCGGTAGGTTGCACCCCATCCCCTTCCTCGTTAATTACATAATAAAGTCCGCTAGCACTTTTTTCTGCCTGTAGGTTATTTGCCTCTAGATAAGCAACAATTTCAGAGTCGTTCTTGGCCCTAAAATCGGTTTCCCCATTTTTCCCACAGGAAACCACAAGGGTAAGTGTTAAAACAAAAAGCAATTTTTTCATAAACTATATTTTTTTCAGGAACAAATATAATACAAAATGGCGCTAACCATCAGCCTAATATACTGGTGGTTCCACAAAAAAAACACCTAGTACCGCTATCCAATTTATAGCGAAAAAGGTGTTCTTGTCTGAATAGAATTTCACTAATTACACCACAAACCCATCCCTATAGGTCCTAGTAACAAACTGATTGGCCGCTTCCAAATTGGTGATTCGCATATTCTCCCCATCCCACAATAACTTTTTACGGGCAAAGAAGTCCATTTTCCCTTCCTCGTTTTCCCTTTGCAGCAGATAACTTCTTATAGCCAGATTCCCCATCAATACGGTTTCTGTCATTGGTCCCGCATAATCAAAGGAAGATGTTAGCCCCAGGTGCTCTGTACTGCCAAAACCAGCTTTACAGGCATCTACCCACTTCCTGTGATGTCCGTACTCGGGCTCATCACTTACTTCTACCTCGGGACCAAATTCCGTAGTCCCATCATTCAGGTATAATTTTGGCATCAAGGGAGAGCTATCATTAATATTGGTAGAAATAATCCCGTTTTCACCTATAATCAATACCCCATTCCTACTTCCATCTCCTCCAATATCATGATCAGCAGGAATAATCTCTGGATGGGAGGGTCTAATACCTCCATCGCTCCATGTCAATTCTATAGGGGAGCCACTTTTCTCGGTAGCATCAAAATGCAGGGTTATAAAGGAAGAAGCAGGACACCCTTCTGGATGGTATTCCGGAGTCCACATTTTTGTATATACGGCCCCCACACTACATTCGGCATCTGTAGGATATTTAAGTCCCAGGGTACGGAAGGGAATGTCTATCAAATGACAGCCCACATCCCCCAAGGCACCGGTACCATAATCCCACCACCCTCGCCATCCAAAGGGATGCATATTTGGTGTATAAGGCTTTAAGGGCGCCGGTCCTAGCCATAGGTCCCAATTAAGGTCCTTTGGTTTGGAGCCGGGATCTGGTTGAGGCATGGCACCCCCCTGTGGCCATACTGGCCGATTGGTCCACACCTGCACCTTGGAGATAGCTCCTAATTGACCAGAGTCTACCCACTTTTGCACCATTCCCAAGAGGGGGTTAGACCCCCCTTGATTTCCCATTTGAGTGACAATTTTCTTTTCCCTTGCCATCTCGGTAAGCCTTCTGGCCTCCCTAATATTATGGGTCATGGGCTTTTGCACATAAACATGTACTCCACGTTCCATTGCGTAGGCTGCTGCCGGGGCATGAACATGGTCTGGGGTAGAGATGGTCACGGCATCTATCCCCTTTTCTTTATCCAGCATTTCCCTATAATCCGCATAAACCTTTGCCTTTGGGAACTGCGCGAGGGATTTAGCGGCCGATCCGGAAAAATCCACATCGCACAGGGCAACTACTTTTTCCCTGCCCCCTACTGAAGCATGGCGGATGTCACTGGCTCCCTTACCCCCAGCACCAATGGCTGCCAGATTTAATCGGTCGCTCGGGGCGGTATAACCTACCCCGCCCAGCACAAATCTGGGTACAATAAAAATGGAGGAGGCCATAGCCCCTTTTCTAATAAAGGAACGACGGGAAGTATCCGCCTTGGTCGGTTTTTTATTTTCCATAATCACATAATTTTAAAGTCGGTATATAAATCCATTCTCGTTATGGGAGGTCCATTCCATTATTGGGCTGGTCTGCCTCAGCTCCTATTACAAAAAATGAAAGCAGCCATTGGCAGCAGTGCGTACTAAGCTACTAAAGGACGCAGTGCGATAAAAAAGATAAAAGCAATATAATCAGGATAATAGGGAATAACCAACGGTATTTTATCGAATTCCGATCAAAATTTGTCATGAGGACAGAAAAAGACCCAAGAAACCACGACCTCAGTAATTCTTGGCCATAAAAAAAGCCATCGCCTTTAGAAACCCTTTGCGATGGCTTTAATCTATAGTTTTATGGATGCGAAAAATGGTCCTAGTTTGTCTTTAAAACATAAAGGCCACTATCTTTTTGTTTAAAACCTAGACTCTTATATAGACTGATAGCTGCCTTCCGCTTATCATTACTAAAAAGTAAAATTTCGGAAAGGCCATCTTTCTTGCCCTCATCTACCAGCTTCTCCATCAACTTACGTCCTAATCCCTGTCCTCTATAGGCTTTGTCTACCACCACATCCTCTACCCAGCCCTTATAACCGGAAATCACAGTATAGGTACACATTAAGGCAATCCCCACCATTTTATCCTTGTCCATACAATAGGCGAAGGTAATAGCGTTTTCTGGCTTAAAAACTTCGTCAAGATTCACCTGCTCTATGGTGTCGTTCAACTGGGAAAATAAATCCTTTACTTGTTGTGCAAAGTCATCGTTTACGTCCGATGGTTGTAAAATGGCAATCTTCATGGTATTTCCTTTAATTTGCTAGCTCCTAATCTGAGGTTCACCTAAACCAATGCTCCTTGGAAGCTAGGAATTGTTAAAAATGAATTCCCAAAGATAGGAAAGGTTTTAACATCCATAACCTTAGCAACCAGAGAAAGGGCTTTATACCAAGAATCACCCATTATATTAAAATATAGAAGGTTCCTGTACACTCCTATAACAGCACCATAGGTCAGCCCACGGTTCAAGAGAAACCTTTTATAAAACTGGAAAAAAGCAAGGTAGATTTCGGAGTTTGCGATCTATAGATCGCGCCCCAAACAGTAAACGATACCTCCTACCAAATGCTGTCTAAACAGGGGATCATCATAGGCCGCCTCCGTATGGCCAAGCCCGGTATAAAAAGCCCTCCCCCCATCAAATTCGTGATACCAAGCTATTGGGTGATAGTCCCCATTCTCGCCTCCCTCGTAACTACTTTCGTCTAGCTGCATCACTACCTGGATATCGGGATTGATATTTCTAAAATTATACCATTCATCAAAATGGGTCCACGTATCTTCCAAATGCTCAGTTGCAGGGTGATCGCGATCTACCACTTCCAAAAGTGCCTCCTGTTGTTTGGGGTGACTTTTAAAGTAAGCCCCTACCAACTTCCCATACCAGGGCCACTCATATTCCGTATCTGCTGCAGCATGTATTCCCATAAAGCTTCCCCCACCACGGATATACTCCTCAAAGGCTCGCTGCTCCGCATCCCCTAACACATCCATGGTGGTATTTAGGAATACCACCAGTTGGTAATTTTTAAGATTAGCTGAACTAAATTGTAAAGAGTCTGAGGTTTGAGTTACCGCAAAGTTATTGGTCATTCCCAACTGAACCAAGGTAGTCACTCCTTTTTCTATGGAGCTATGCCTAAAACCATTGGTCTTTGTAAACACCAACACCTGATCCTTGCTTTTCATAGTTGCCGGCACCAAACGCTGGGGTACGGTTACTGGATGGGTGTGCAAATGGGGATTTAGGATAACCTCTTCCTCAATTTTGGCGCTACCGCATCCGGCAATCACCACTAGGGCGATAAACGCCAGTACTGTTTTAAGTTGTTTCATTATAGTGCTTTAACTTTGGTTCTTGACCTTAAATATCGCTATTTTAATTGGAACCTAAGGCACGGAACAACATGAATTCCCGACAAGTAGCCCTAACTAAATCACAAGGCAGCTACCGCCCTATACGTAGTTTACAAGTAATCATTTTTTATATCAGCCAAAGCATCAATTATCCGTTGGCCATGGACATAAGATATTTTTTTGGGGTAGTCCCGTATCTTTTCTTAAAGGCAGAAATAAAATGGCTGGCCGTACTATAACCTACCTTAAGTCCCACCTCGTTTACATTAAACCTTCCGGTTTCCAGCATTTTGCGAGCATACTCCATTTTATAATCGAAAAGAAAACTAAAAACAGTATCCCCGTAAATTTGTTTAAATCCGTCTTTTAACTTCTTAAGGCTCAACCCAATCTCCTCGGACAGCTCTACCAGGGTAGGTGGCTCTGCCATTCTGGAAATAATGATTTCCTTGGCTTTTCTAATTCGCCTCACATTGTCCTCATCCACTAAAAACGGACACTGTTCCATATCCGTATCCCCAGTCTTATTAAAATAGAGAGAGATCAGTTCATAAACCTTTCCCTTAACATATAGCTCCTTGATGGACGGATGCAGGTTGTAATTCATTATCTGGCTAAGCACAACCGCAATGGCGGGCGATACCGGATCCTGGGAATAATACTTCTTGTCTTTATTCTCTGCGCTTAAAAAAGGAATATAATTTGCTTCCTTGGAAAATAGGGAATGGAATTTTCGAATGGTCATCACCACAGAAACCATCCAAGAATTAGGACTCAATACCAAGTTTAGAGGTAAATCTACCTGGGTATTATAAAGCAGCAAGGAGTTCTCCTCGGACACCTCCAAGGAATAACGCCCTTCGTTAAAGACAAAGGTTGCCCCGCCTTTTAAACAGAAGTGAAATTGAATATACGTACTGTCTATCTCCCTGGTAACCGACTGACTATCAATACTATCATTCTGAATCTTCAATAAATAAAAGCCGTCTTCCACAAATACCTCCTCGAAGGAACCTTGAGCGATGTTTTTCTCTTTCATAAGCTGCAATTTAAGGCGTTTCTATTTAGATGCATTCTAAATAAAATAGATGCAAAATGCCTACACACCCGCTAAATTAGCGCATTAAGGCCTTATTAATACTAAATATTAGTTAAAATCCTACAATCGATACTAATTGTTCTTCTAGCGTTATTTTAATACCTTTGTTGCAGTTAATTTTGCGGCACTCTTAAGAGTTCTTATGAAAGATTATAATATTTCTAAACACAGTTCATTTTATGCGATTGGCCTCAATTACAAAAAGGCTGACGCTGTTATACGGGGTAAATTCAGCTTAAGCGAAGATGCGATAAGCCAATTGCTAGAGCAGGCAAAGAAGAATGACCTGGAGGACCTCTTGGTCACCTCCACGTGTAACCGTACCGAGTTATACGGATTCGCCAAACATCCATTTCAATTAATCAAATTGTTATGCGATAATACCCAAGGCACCTTGGAGGAGTTTCAAGAAGTAGCCTATGTATATAAAAACTACGATGCCATAAACCATCTGTTTAGGATGGGAACCGGATTGGATAGTCAGATTTTGGGCGATTTTGAGATTATCAGTCAGTTGCGCCAGAGCTTTAATCGGTCCAAAAAGCACAAAATGGCCCAACCCTTCATGGAGCGCCTGTGCAATTCCGTAATCCAAGCAAGTAGAAGGATTAAGAATGAGACCGAGATTTCTTCGGGGGCTACCTCAGTAGCTTTTGCCTCGGTTCATTACATCATCAACAATGTACCGAATATTTCAGAAAAGAACATTCTACTTTTCGGAACTGGAAAAATAGGAAGGAACACCTGTGAAAACCTTATTAAGCACACAAAAAACTCACATATCACCCTCATAAACCGCACCAAGGGTAAGGCAGAGAAAATTGCCGGCAAATTTAACCTGATTGTTAAGGATTATGGGGATCTACAAACGGAAATTCGCAACACGGATGTCCTCATTGTTGCCACTGGTGCACATACGCCCACCATTTCCAAGGAGCTGATCCACACTAAAAAACCCTTATTGATCTTGGATCTTTCCATTCCAAAGAACGTATCGGAAAATGTTACGGACTTAGAGAACGTTACCGTGGTACATTTGGATCATTTATCTCAAATGACGGATGAAACCCTGGAAAACAGAAAGAAATATGTTCCCCAGGCCGAAGCGATTATTAAGGAGGTAAAGGGAGATTTCCTCAAATGGCTAGAAACCAGAAAATTTGCCCCGGTAATTAAGGCTTTAAAAGAAAAGCTGAGCACCATGAAGGAGGAAGAATTGGATTTCCAGAGCAAAAAGCTCACCAATTTCAACTCCGAACAGGCAGATATTGTAACCGAACGTATCATACAAAAAATCACCACCCAATTTGCCAATCACCTCCGAGAGAAGGAAAGTGATTCCGATAGCAGCTTGGAACTTATACAACGGGTTTTTCAACTAGAATTGGAATCAAAATGAAAACGATAAGAATTGGCACACGCGATAGTCAACTTGCACTATGGCAAGCCCATACCGTACAATCAGAATTAGAAGCACAGGGATATAAAACCGAAATCGTGGCTGTAAAATCTACGGGCGATTTGGTACTTAACAAACCCCTGTACGAACTGGGCATCGTTGGGGTGTTCACCAAAACATTGGATGCAGCCATGATCAATGGCCAGGTAGATATTGCCGTGCACTCCATGAAGGACGTTCCTACACGGCTCCCCAAAGGGATTATACAATCTGCCGTATTACCAAGAGCTCATTCCCAAGACATACTCGTCTATAAGGAACTCGATTTCCTTAATGGGGAAGGCACCGTAGCCACTGGCAGCTTAAGGAGGCAGGCACAATGGCTTAACAAATATCCAAACCACAAGGTCAGTGATATTCGTGGGAACGTTATTACCCGACTCCAAAAGTTGGAAGACAATCCATGGAACGCAGCCGTTTTTGCCAAGGCAGGCCTAGAGCGAATTGAGGTATTACCAGAAAACCATATCGACCTGGACTGGATGATTCCTGCCCCAGCGCAAGGGGCCATGGTAGTGGTTACCATGGAGAACGATTCTTTCTCTACGGAAGCAGTCAGCAAACTTAACCATACACCTACCGCTATGTGCACCCATGTAGAACGCCAATTCCTTCAGGTATTGGAAGGCGGTTGTTCCGCACCTATTGGCGCGTTGGCCACCCTAGAAAATGACCAGTTGCATTTTAAGGGCGTGCTACTTTCATTGGATGGCAAGGAGAAAATGGAGATTAAAAAATCTATTCCCAGCAAGGAGTACGCAGACTTCGGAAAGGCCTGCGCTTTAGAGATCTTAGGGAATGGCGGAAAGGAAATAATGGAAAACATAAAAGAAGCATTGGCATAATCCAAGCTCGGACCTAACACTATATATCCATGAGCATACGCCTGCTATCTACCAAAATTCTCAGTCCCTCGCAATCGGCCCTACTATCAAAGGGACCTTTTAACATTGAGGCGTACGATTCTTTAAAAATAGAACTGCTCTATCAGGAGATAGACACCTCCTACAGGCACGTCATATTCACCAGTCAAAATACGGTAAAGTCCTATTTAAAGAATCTAGAGGAAGCGGCCAACCTCAACCATATAAAGAATTCCAAAGATCTTTCCTCCCAGATCACTGCCTATTGTGTAGGAGAAAAAACAAAGGCGTTATTGGAGGAAAACGGGATTAAAGTGGTAGCAGTGACCCATTACGGAGCAGATTTGGCAAAAATATTAGTCTCAGAATACTCACAACATTCCTTCTTGTTCCTATGTGGCAATAAAAGAAGGTTCGAGATCCCGACCAGTCTAAAAGAAAACAACATTCATTTTAAGGAACAGGTGGTCTATAAAAATAGCCCCAACCCCAAAGGCTTTAGCACCGCTTTTGATGGGATCCTCTTTTTTAGTCCAACCGGTATAGAAAGCTATCAGATGAAAAACACCCTATCGGACAGTATCGCTTTCTGCATTGGGACCACCACGGCAGAAGAAGCAAAAAAATACACCTCCAATATCGTAGTCGCCAAAAAACCAACGGTAGAAAGCGTCTTGGAAAAGGTAGTTGAACATTATAAATCAAAATAAATTAATAGTCGTCCCCTCCGCAATCCGATCCGTAAAGGCAAGCGAAAAACGCCTAGAGTTTAGAAAATGGCGGGACGGAAATTAAACCTTATACTATGAGCATAAAGAATGATTTATTCCTAAGAGCGTTAAAAGGAGAAACAGTAGAGCGACCACCCGTATGGATGATGCGCCAAGCAGGAAGGTATTTGCCAGAGTTTATGGCAATCCGTGACAAATACGATTTCTTCACCCGCTGTAGAACGCCAGAATTGGCAAGTGAAATTACCGTACAGCCCATCCGCAGGTACGGAATGGATGCCGCTATCTTGTTCAGCGACATTTTGGTGATTCCACAAGCCATGAATATAGAGGTGGAAATGAAGCCTAATTTCGGACCCTATTTACCCAATCCGGTGAGGGATCAAAAAGGCGTAGACAATGTAATCATTCCAGATGTTAACGTGGAATTAGATTATGTAATGCAGGCAATAAAAGCCACCAAAGAATTACTGAACGACGAGATACCCCTAATCGGTTTCGCAGGTTCTCCATGGACCATTTTGTGCTATGTAGTACAAGGCCAGGGGAGTAAAACCTTTGACAAGGCCAAGGAGTTCTGCTTTACCAATCCGGTTGCAGCACATCAATTGTTACAGAAAATTACAGACACCACCATTGCCTATTTAAAGGCCAAGGTAAAGGCCGGCGTTAATGCCGTTCAGGTGTTCGATTCTTGGGGAGGAATGCTCTCTCCGGTAGACTACCAAGAGTTCTCCTTCCAGTACATTCAGCAAATAATTGATGCATTAAAGGACGAAACTCCTGTTATTGTATTTGGAAAAGGATGTTGGTTTGCCTTGGGTGATATGGCAAAATCCGGTGCTTCTGCCCTAGGGGTAGACTGGACCTGCTCCCCAAAGAATGCTAGGTACCTTTCTGGAGGCAATATAACCCTGCAAGGGAATTTTGATCCGCACAGATTGTTGTCGCCCCCAGCAGAAATCAAGAAAATGGTCACCCAAATGATTGACGAGTTTGGAAAGGACAAATATGTGGTAAACTTAGGCCACGGTATACTCCCACACATTCCATTGGACCATGCCAAAGCCTTTATAGACGCAGTAAAAGAATACGGAAATTAATTAATGGGGCGTGTCCCTTTTTTGTAGAAAAGCAAAAAAGGGTCGCGCTTTCCGTTATATCTTTTATTTTTATACCAGCATCCCCAAGGTCGACCTAGCTTCCACCAAAAGGGACACCCCCAAAGCAATGGTGGGGAAAAATAAAAGGATGCCACGTCAATCGCTCACGCAAAACACTGCCCATGATCAAAAATATACTAAAAGGTATTACAGCCTATTCAGGTACTTTTAAGATCATTTCCCGCCTTGGGCTATGGAAGTACTTTTGGATTCCCATTCTTATTAGCCTTCTTACGGCAACTCTTATTATTACTACCGCCTACGGCTTTTCAGACAATATAGGGGGCTTCCTCTCCCAAGCATGGATATGGGAATGGGGAAAGCAGACCGTCCTAACGATCACTGAAGTGCTTGGAGGAATAGTCATTCTAGTCTTAGGTTTTATACTGTACAAACATTTAGTAATGGCGCTTTCCGCACCCTTTATGAGTCCGGTATCAGAAAAAATAGAGGCCCACATCCTGGGAACCAAACCCCATAGCAAAAGAGCTACTAGTTTTTTCCAGCAACTCTGGCGCGGACTCCGCATTAACCTGCGGAACCTGGGGATGGAACTGCTATGGACAATTCCTATTTTATTATTTGGCCTAATTCCCGTAATTGGAGTGGTATCGGCCTTTTTATTATTGCTGGTACAGGCCTACTATGCCGGTTTTGGGAATATGGACTATACCCTAGAGCGGCATTTTAACTATCGGGAAAGTATTCTGTTTGTAAAACAAAACAAAGGATTGGCCATAGGAAACGGCCTGGTGTTTATGCTGTTTCTCTTTATTCCGGTCATTGGGGTGATCCTAGTATTGCCCTTGTCCGTAACAGCGGCTACCACTAGGACGGTTGCCCTGTTAAATACGAAGAATGATTTACCAAGAAAATAAACCTACAAGGTCTCAAAGTCCTTGCAGGTTGAGACCGACCTGCACCTAGGTCTATCAAAAAAAATGAAAAAATGAAAAATAAATTTTACAACTATATCGTACAGCTTCAAGATACCATCACCGCCAAATTGGAGGAAGTAGATGGTACGGCTGTTTTTAAAGAAGACCTTTGGGAACGCCCAGAAGGCGGAGGAGGTCGTACCAGAGTTATAGAAAACGGGGCCGTTTTTGAAAAGGGAGGAGTAAACATCTCCGCCGTACACGGGGCCCTACCAGAGAGCATGCAAAAGTATTTTGGGGTTGAGAACGCCGATTTTTTCGCCTGCGGACTAAGCCTGGTCCTTCACCCAAAAAATCCGATGGTGCCCACCGTGCATGCCAATTGGCGCTATTTTGAAATGTACGACCAAGAAGGGAATATCGTAGACCAATGGTTTGGAGGCGGACAAGATCTTACCCCCTACTACCTATTTGATGAGGACGCCAAACACTTCCATACAGTTTGCAAAAATGCCTGTGACAAACACCACCCCAGCTTTTATGCTAAATACAAGGAACGGTGCGATCAGTATTTCTGGAATACCCATAGGAACGAGGCCAGGGGCGTAGGCGGACTTTTCTATGACTATTGCAAAGCGACCGACGGGATGAGCATGGAAGACTGGTATAATTTTGAAACCGAAGTGGGCAACAGCTTTTTAGAAGCCTATATTCCCATTGTAGAAAGAAGAAAGGACCTGCCGTACACCGAAGAGCAGCGGACCTGGCAAGAAATAAGACGTGGCAGGTATGTAGAATTTAACCTTGTACACGATAAAGGCACCCTCTTTGGACTAAAGACCAATGGCAGAATAGAGAGTATTTTAATGAGTTTGCCCCCACATGTACAATGGCGTTATGACCACCATCCGGAAGAAGGAAGTGAGGAAGAGCGACTAATAAAAGTGCTGACAAAGCCAAAAGAATGGGTATAACCCCAAAGGAAAGCGTATGGGAAAGTCTGGAAAAGAAAAAAACACCCTGGCCAAGGCAAAGCACAGTAAACTGGTAAATAGAAAGAAGAATAAAATTAAAAAAGACCAGGAAACAAGGAAAGAGCGCTTAAAAGCAATCCTTGCACAACATTCTAATCAGCAGAAAAAAGAGGCCAAGTAGGATCCCGAAAACACCCATAGCATTATCAGTAAGTGAAAACCACCAACGAAAACACCATGAACTGCCCTTGTGGAAGCCTTAAACCCTATCCCGATTGCTGCCAGGTGGCGCACCTCAACCTCTCCATGGTAACCACCGCAGAGCAGTTGATGCGGTCCAGATACACGGCTTTTGTAATGGCCAATGGAGATTACCTCATGGCGAGTCATCACAAGAGTACTAGGCCGCTTAAGGAAAAAGCCTCCATTGTAGCCTGGGCCAAATCCGTTAGTTGGATCCGCCTAGAAGTTTTGGAAACCACCAAGGGTAAAAAGAACGACACTAAGGGCACCGTTACTTTTAACGCCTATTTCTATGAAAATGGACAGGTAGCGGTAATCCATGAGAAATCACTTTTCAGAAAGGAACAGGGCATTTGGCAGTATGTGGGCATCTCCCAATAAACCAATGCCAAGCCATACGGATTAGGCATAGTTCCCTTATCTTTGTTTAATAATAAAAAACGTAGCAATGCATCCATTAATAAGAAATAGAAGACTTCGTTCTAATGAAGCCATTCGCTCCCTAGTTAGGGAAACCATTCTAACACCAAACGATTTTTTAGTGCCCCTTTTCGTAGTAGAAGGAAAGGGAGTTAAGCAAGAGATTCCCTCCATGCCTAACTACTATCGTTTAAGTTTGGACCTTCTAGAAAAAGAAGTTAAGGAACTATGGGCCATGGGATTGAAATCCGTTTTAATATTTGCCATGGTTCCAGAAAATTTGAAGGACAATAAGGGCAAGGAGGCAACAAACCCAAAAGGGCTAATGCAACGTGCCGTAAAAACAATTAAAAATGCCTGTCCGGAAATGCTTGTAATGACCGATGTGGCCTTTGACCCTTACTCCTCTTACGGACACGATGGTATTGTAGAGGACGGAATCATTATAAATGACGACAGCGTAGAGATCCTCACGGAGATGAGTCTGAGCCATGCCGAAGCGGGCGCCGATTTTGTGGCCCCCAGCGATATGATGGACGGAAGGATATTGAGTATCCGCGAGGCCTTGGAAGATGAAGGCTATATCAATACGGGGATCATGGCCTATAGCGCTAAATACGCAAGTGCCTTTTACGGTCCCTTTAGGGATGCCTTAGATTCTGCCCCTGGTTTTGGAGACAAAAAAACCTACCAAATGGATTACGCCAACAGACTGGAAGCCCTCAGGGAAACAGAAATGGATATCGATGAAGGTGCAGACATTGTGATGGTAAAGCCTGGACTCTGTTACCTAGACATCGTCAGGGAAGTTAGAGACCTAGTAGATGTACCCGTAGCAGTCTACCAAGTATCGGGCGAATACGCAATGGTAAAGGCAGCTGCTGAAAAGGGTTGGTTAGATCACGATGCCGTAATGATGGAGCAACTAACCGCCATAAAAAGAGCGGGCGCCAATATCATTGCCAGCTATTTTGCCAAGGATGCCGTAAAATTATTGGGATAAGCACATTTTAGGAGTCCATCCATCGAAACCTACTATTACAAAAAGCCTTGAAGCATCCGCATCAAGGCTTTTTTTCTTCCCTCCTATAGGCGGCAAAGGAGTATAACAGAAATGTATTGTCTGACCCAAGAACCAAATCCAATATATTTTTGCCGCTAATGCAGCATAGCCCTCCAACCTTATTAAATTATTCTTATTTTAGTACTCTATCCGACGTATATGGGCCTACTTTTCTTTTTCGCATTTATATCAATTCTATTTTCATTCCTGTGTTCCATTCTGGAAGCGGTTCTTTTGAGTATACCTCCCACTTTCATCAACCTAAAAAAAAAGGAGGGAAAACCTTATGCGCACGAATTAGAGGTACTTAAAAAAGACGTAGACAAACCCCTTATAGCCATCTTAACCTTCAATACCGTGGCACATACGGTGGGCGCTATCTTGGTTGGGGTACAGGCAAAAGTGGTCTATTCCGAACTTTACGAAGACACCAGCAGAACCTTTTTAGGGCTCAACTTTACCGAAGGGGCTATGGTAGGTTTGGTATCTACCATCATGACCATTCTTATTCTGATTGCCTCAGAAATTATTCCCAAGACCATTGGTGCCACCTATTGGAAGCAACTGGTAAACTTTACTACCAAAACGCTCAAGATTATGGTATGGGCACTACGCTATACGGGCTTGTTATGGGCGCTACAACTCTTTACCAAACTTATTAGCAGCAAAGGCATGGAAGGAAGCGTATTGAGCAGAGAAGATTTTTCTGCCATGACCGATATTGCCCACGAGGAAGGAGTGTTCCAGGAATCGGAATCCAACATAATCCGCAACCTATTAACCTTTAACAAGGTGCTGGTAAAGGATATTATGACCCCTAGGGCCGTCGTTAAAATTGCTTCCGAAGAGACCAGTATAAAAGAGTTTTATAATGCCAATGCACAAATGCCCTTTTCTAGGATCCCTGTTTACCACAAGAAAATGGACAATATCACTGGGTTTGTCCTTAAAGATGAGGTATTGGAAGAAATCATCCGTGAAAATGGAGAGGCACCACTATCCACAATAAAGCGGGATATTTTAGTAAGCAACCGAAAAACCCCCATTCCAGAGCTTTTTGAGACCTTTATTACCAAACGGGAGCATATTGCTCTGGTGGTAGATGAATACGGCTCCGTTAGCGGCGTGGTAAGTATGGAGGATATTTTGGAAACCTTGTTGGGTATGGAGATTGTGGATGAAAGCGATAGTGTGGCCGACTTACAGCATTTGGCACGGAAAAACTGGAGGGAGCGCGCTAAAAAGCTTGGGATAACCGGGGAAGAAAAGCAGCAGGAATGATGGAGACGGCCTATGTAGAAACTCCCCTGGGAGTTGCCAAATTAATAGGGGATGAAACAGGCTTGTCTTACCTCAGCTTATTGGATGAATCCCAAAAACTTACTGACGTAATTCCCGAGGTATTGGAGGATGCCGTTTATCAATTAAACGAATATTTTGCGGGCAAGAGAACCGAGTTCAGTTTGCAATTGAATCCAGAAGGAACGCCGTTTCAACAAAAGGTGTGGCAAGCGCTACAGGAAATTCCCTATGGACAGACCGTCACTTATGGGGAATTATCCAAATCCTTGGGCGACCCAAAGGCCATAAGGGCCGTTGCATCCGCCAATGGTAAAAATCCACTATGGATTGTAATTCCATGCCATAGGGTCATTGGAAGTGACGGATCACTTACAGGATATGCAGGGGGATTAGAGCGAAAAAAATGGCTTTTGGAGCACGAAAGTCCGGCTAAGCAACTCTCCTTCTTCTAAAAATTACAAACCACCTGGTCGGAACCCATAAAAATAACCGGCTTATAGGGCGGTAAAAGCGCATTAGAACGATGATAATTACCGTTTAAAGATAAATCAGGAAAAACCTCTGCTAAATTATAGGCCCTCACCAACCTAGGGGTCGGTTACCCACTTTTTTCTTAAGAATAGCCTCTTGGCAAGTACTTGTGGTATAATCAAGCAACATATCCTTTGACGTAGGTTCTGCTAAATCTGTTTATGATTCCAACGAAGGCTATCTTTTCACTTGGAAAGCTTTGGAAAAGATACTACAATTCCCACCCAATATCCAAACATAATTACCCCCAATTTAACATACCTACTTTCCGATAAGAAACCCCATTTCCATTTTTGTATCTTTCCTAAAGAAAGTATATTGGAATAAAAATATCCCTCCCCAATGATACACACTATTAATTTGGAAGACATCCTTTTTTTGGACATAGAAACCGTTCCAGAACAAGCGCACTTTAATTTATTGGACGAAACCCAAAAAAAGCTTTGGGAGCAGAAATCCAAATACCAGCGCAAAGACGAATTTACTGCGGAGGAGTTTTATGAGCGTGCCGGAATTTGGGCCGAGTTTGGAAAGATCATCACTATATCGGTAGGCTATTTTAATATAGGCGGGGATCAACGAAACTTCAGGGTTACCTCCTTCCATGGCGAGGAATCCAAACTATTAAATGATTTTAAAAACCTTCTAGACACCCATTTTAATAGTCCCAAACACCTTTTATGTGGCCACAACGGCAAGGAATTCGATTTTCCCTATATCGCCAGACGGATGATTATCCACGGCATAGCCATCCCAGAGAAATTGAATCTTTTTGGGAAGAAACCATGGGAAATTCCACATTTAGATACTATGGAGCTATGGAAGTTTGGCGACTACAAGCATTTTACCTCCCTAAAACTTTTGGCCAATGTACTGGGAATTGCTTCCCCTAAAGAAGATTTGGATGGCAGCATGGTAAAAGAGGTTTATTACCAGGAGAAAAACATGAAGCGTATCATAAATTATTGCGAGCTAGATGTTATCACTACGGCTCAGGTATTTTTAAGGTTTCGTGGAGACAGCCTCTTAGAGGAAGAGGAAATCAAGCGGATTTAGGCTGCTCTTAGCTATCTAACATTAGCTGCACATATACGGGAAAGTGATCACTGTATCCGCCCTTATACCCACCCCCTCTGTAGGTTCTAAATGGCGTCCCTTTGTATTTCCCCTTAGCTTCCTTAAGAAAGGCCTCGTCAAATATATTGGCCCCTATATACCTATGCCCCCCATTCCTATCTGTAAGAAATCCTTTGGAAAGCATAATTTGATCAAATAGATTCCAAGACCCCCTATAGCGGACGCTTCCCCGACTACGGGAATATAGGTCTTGCATAGGGTTATAGAACTTATCGGTATCCATAAGGGCTTGTACACTCTCTGCGGTGGGTCCGTCGTTAAAATCGCCCATAACCACATAGCTAGGCTCTTTAAACTCCGCCTCAATGCCATCCATAAAAGAAATAATGGTTTTGGCAGCTAGGAGGCGTTTATAATCGCTCTCCAGGTTTCCCGTTCTTCGGGAGGGCCAATGGTTTACAAAAATATGAAGTACCTGCCCATTTAATTCCCCCTGCACATATAAGATATCCCTTGTGGCTTCCGGCTCCCCATTTGAAGCTTGTAATAACAAGGGGATGGGTTGCGATTTCAGTACCTTAAAATGATCCCGGCTGTATATTAGTGCGGTATCCATTCCCCTATCGTCGGGTGAATTATAATGTACATAGCCATAGTTATATCCATTCAATGGCGGGGTATCCAATAATTGCTGTACCACGGCCCCATTTTCCACTTCGGCAACCCCAAGGAGCACAGGAGGCTTCCCCGATTCTTCCAAACCAATCGTTCCAATGACGCTTGCCAATCGCTCCAATTTTCGTTGGTAACGCCTAGGAGTCCATTTCCTAGACCCTTCGGGAGTGAAATCCAAGTCTCGCGTAGATTCCGTTAATAGGGCATCAAATAGATTTTCTAGGTTATAAAAGGCAATCGTATGCATATTTTGTACTAAATTCCTCTTAAAAATCGAAAAATCCATGAAAATTATCTAATGGATGGCTAAATTAGGAAAACGCTTGCCAACTATTGTTTAGTTTTGTATTATAAACATATATATGCTAGAAAAAAACACTATAGATCATGAAAAAGTGGTCCTTATAGGCGTAATGAATAAGGACCAAAATGAAGAAAAAGTAACTGAGTATTTAAACGAATTGGAATTTCTCACCTATACAGCAGGTGGGGAAGTCTGCGAACGTTTTGTACAACGGATAGACGTACCCAACCCCAAGACCTATATAGGTAGCGGGAAAATGCTAGAAGTAGAAGCGTACGTAAAAAACAACGATATAGGATCTGTCATTTTCGATGACGAACTTACCCCTGGGCAACAGCGAAATATTGAAAGGCAGTTGAAGTGTAAGATTTTGGATCGTACCAGCCTCATCCTGGACATTTTTGCCCAAAGGGCACAGACTAGTTATGCTCGTACACAGGTAGAATTGGCCCAATATGAATACTTATTGCCCAGACTTACCGGGCTTTGGACCCACTTAGATAAACAACGAGGGGGAATTGGAATGAGAGGTCCTGGAGAGCGAGAAATTGAAACGGATAGGCGTATTGTACGTAACCGCATTACCTTGTTAAAGAAAAAGCTGAGCAAGGTAGATAAGCAAATGGAGACCCAGCGTGGAAATCGCGGATCGTTGGTACAGGTAGCCCTTGTTGGGTACACCAATGTGGGTAAATCTACCATTATGAATGTGGTAAGTAAAAGTGAGGTCTTTGCAGAGAACAAGCTTTTTGCAACAGTAGATACTACGGTACGAAAGGTAGTTTTGGGGAACCTTCCCTTTTTATTGAGTGATACGGTCGGATTTATACGTAAGCTTCCCACACAATTGGTAGAGAGTTTTAAAAGTACGTTGGACGAGGTACGGGAGGCCGACCTACTTTTACACGTGGTAGACATTTCACATCCCAACTTTGAGGAACATATAGAATCTGTGAACCATATTCTATCGGAAATTAAATGTGCCGATAAAAAAACAATCATGGTCTTCAATAAAATAGACCTTTACAAGCACGAGACCATAGAGGAAGACGATCTAATTACCGAAAAGACCAGTAAACACTTTACCCTGGAAGAGTGGAAGAAGTCTTGGATGCAACGGTCCGGGGAGAATGCCGTATTTATTTCGGCTACAGACCAGGAGAATTTAGAAGATTTCAGGAAAAAGGTATACGACGCAGTAAAAAGCATCCATACCACCAGATTCCCTTATAACGATTTTCTATACCCGGAAAACTTGGATGAATATTAGCCAAGTTTTTGTACTGCTTAAGGTTAGTGGCAGAATAAAACACCCCCTTGCCATGGTACACCACACATTAATGACCTTTCACAACAAAAATTAAGATTGTTGATAGGCATTGCCTAGTTTTACAGGGTAGTTAAGCGGTAATATTCCCCCTAAATCGTGTTGCCGCTTTAATAAATATTCAAATGTCCTTTTTTCCCCAAATTGACACTTGACAAAAGAATTTAGAAATACCCAATTTCAAAAAATTCCGACTTAACCAACACAAAAAATGCCCCTAGATTAGGGGCTTTTTTTATGGTAAATAGTTTAGTATCTCTAGAAGGAATAGTTAAGACCCAACAACCAATAGGTTTGTAAATCGTTATCTACATTATCAAAAGTAGGGGTGGGATCGCCTACATCCACATTATTGATGGCATAGGTTAATGCCTCTTGTTTATTATCCCTTAATCCAAATTCAAATCCTAGTCCTATACCTTTCCACAGTGTATACCCAAAGGAGTTGGTCCAGGTCCAGTTAGAAAAGTCGGACGACTTATAACTTTGGAACATGGACAAATTGGTTTTAAAGTTCACCTTTCCCAATTGTCTAGTATAATCGGCCACAATCTTGGCTCCCATAGAAGACTCAAAAACGGACTCCCCACTGCTAAAAACAAAGTTGTAGTTTAAGGGATGTATTACCACAATTAAATCTGTGATCGGAGTCCAGGTGGCACCCACACCAAAATCTAAATATCCGGGATCGTTAAAATTATCAATAATCGTAGTCCTGTATTCCCCTAGAGCAGAAATCGCCAATTTATCACTTAGGTTACGACCGTAGAGAGACGTTAGGGAAAACACATCGGTAGCGGAGCGGAAGCTATCATCATCGTCAGGATTATCCTTATCATCAAATTTCACCCAACCAAGATTAACGTTTAGAGAATTTCTCCAAAAAAACTTCTCCTGTTTCAAATTGGCATACACATTGGCCGTAACCCCTATATTACCCGAACTGGAGTTTGGCGCCCCTTTGGAGTACCAATTGTTAAACCCAGAAAGACTTAAACCTACAGTACCAAATGCTCCTGTTTTCCAGCCAGGTAGGGCCTTAATCTTTTTCTGAATGGCATCTACCCGTCCCTGTAGCGCAGCAATGGAATCGGTTTTTAGTTTCTTTTCCGCATTAAGTTCTTCCAAGGTTTGGGAATACCCCAATTGAAAGCCCATAAAAACGATTAATGCAAGTACAACTCTCCTCATAATAGTTTGTAATTAGTCAATTTTACACAAAACTAGGGGGTTACCGACTAAAATTTGAACCTTATCGCCAATTATTTTGCCTTATATAGCGGTACGGAAGAACAAGCTTCCCCATACATAACGCTTCTTGCCACGGTCTGGAGTTTGGCCGTAACCCATAAGTAGGCGTTGGCTGGCACGGGCTTATTAGAGCAACCTTTTACAATAACAGGCTTCCCTTCATACTCCGAAACGTCCAAGTTTTCTATAATTTCCTGGTAAAGGGAAGACTCCAAGGTATCCAAGTCTCCTATCACCATTTTTTTACAGAAAGGCTGAAGTTTGGTCCCAATGAGCATATAGGCCCATCCAGCGATAATGGCATCGGAAGAACAGCTTAGCGCCACATAACAGTCTTGGTACCTACTCCAATCGTGATTTTCCAATTGCGATCTAAAGTCCTTCTCTCTCAGAATTAACCCTTCATACAGCCAATCCTTTATATCCAACACTACCCTTTCCCCAGCAGGATAATAATCCTCCAGATCAAAGGTGATCAATTTACTATTCGCAACGCGATTTACAATCTCTGACATAATCAAAATTTAAGTAAAAATATCCCTAAATACATGGCCCCAGCTCCTATTAACAAGCTTTTAATGAAAACCCGCCTATTGGATTCCCCTATACATCATCATAATCTACCGTTAAGGTAGGCGTGGTGGGATGTGCCTGGCAGGTTAGTATTAATCCCTCGGCTATTTCGCCGTCCGTTAAAATTTGATTTTTTACCATTTCGGCCTTTCCTTCTTTGATCCTTGCGATACAACTACTGCAAACACCACCTTGACAAGAGTAAGGAGCGTCAATATTTTCTTTAAGCACCGCATCGAGCACCACAGTTTCCTTACTCATACTAAGTGAGAACTCCTCATCATCTACCAATACGGTCAACTGTGTGCTCCCCTCCAGGTTTACTGGAAGTTCATCCTTGATTTCCGTCTCGGTAAACAGTTCAAAATGAACCTTATCTTCAGTGATTTCATTTTCTTTTAAACGATCTTTCACCAAATGAATCATGGCTTCTGGCCCGCAGAGGTAGAAATCATCAAAGGCCAGGTCCTTGTGCTTGTTCTTTAATACATAGTTTACCGTAGAGGTATCTATACGCCCAAACAAGGATTCATCTTCCTGAGTCTGACTCAGTATAAAATATATGAAGAACCTATTGGGATAATCCAATTGCAATTTCACCAAGTCTGTATAGAACATGGTTTCTTTGTACGATTTGTTCCCATAGACCAGCACAAACGTATTTTTGGGATTACTGTCTAAGACGGTTTTGGCAATACTCATAATTGGCGTAATACCACTCCCTGCAGCAAAAGCAGCAATATTCTTAGGACTACTGCTAGGCTTAAAGACAAACCTACCTTCTGGCGGCATTACCTCCAACACATCGCCTACCTGTAATTTACTATTGGCATAGTCAGAAAATCCGCCTTTGTCTACCTTCTTCACCCCAATGGTGATAGAATCGGACTTGGGCGATGAGCTAATGGAGTATGATCTCCGCAATTCCTTCCCTTTAATTTCCTTTTTTATAGTAATATATTGACCTGAGGTAAAAGCAAAAGTCTGAATCAGATCCTTTGGAATAGTAAAGGTTACTGCAACTGAACTTGGTGTAAGTTGCTTTATTTTTTGTACCGTAAGTGAATAAAATTGGGCCATATTAAATCTTTGTGACAAAATTAAGCAAAGCAAGGACGATTTAAAACGGGATTGTAAAATAATATATACCTAAGTATCTTAGGTATGTTAGAAATCCCTATATTTAACACTTAAAAGCAAAAATACCGCTATACCTTAACTACTGATGCCGTCTTAAAAAAGCATTTTTCCACCAATTATGAGGAATTCTAAATTATATAAAGGAAGTTTAAACACCATTATCCTAAAACTCTTGGAAGAAAAAGGGAAAATGTACGGATATGAAATCACCCAAAAAGTAAAAGAGATCACCAAGGATGAGCTTCGGGTTACGGAAGGTGCATTGTACCCTGCCCTTCACAAGCTGGAAGCCGAAGGATTTTTGGAGGTAGAGGTTGCCAAAGTAGACAATAGGATTAGAAAATATTATAAACTAACAGAAGCGGGCGAAAAAGAGACCGTTAACCGTTTGCTAGCGTTGGAAGACTTTATCCGCAACATGCAGCAACTGTTAAATCCTAAATGGAGTTTAGAATAAACCTTACAAAAATGGCTGCCATCCCGATTATTAAATTCCCCAATAAATGAAATTAGACCAACACCAACTAAGTTTTATAGACACCTATCTAAAAAATTCAGGGATTGCATATGTAGACCTTCGTATGGAAATGCTAGATCATGTGGCCACTGGGGTCCTGGAATCAATGAATGGGGAAAACACTTCATTTTATGAGGCGTTTAAATCCTATATGGTAGTCAACAAGAAAGAACTCTTAAAGTGGAACAAAAAGTTCAGGAAGGTTACAGATGTTAAGGTATTGCAAGCCCTAAAAACCAACCTGTGCACCCCCATAAGCGCTCTGGCTTTCTTGGCTTGCATACTACTCCTAAAAATGGGAGCGGAATCATTTAATCTAATTACAACTTACAGATATATCCCAATAGGGGTATTATTGGTGATGCTGTGTTTTTATTGCTACACCTATAGGATTGTATTTGGAAAAAACCGTTTTTCAGGATTGGAGCGAATAGGAACACCCTTACTAATTTTTCAGCAGGGGATGTTATTTTTATTTTCCCCCTCTTATTCTAAAGTATTTTTTCAAGAGCAACCCTTAATTTACTTCACGCTTATTTCTTTATTCGTTCTAACGGGCTTCGCTTTTATAAAAATCATCCATACTTTAAAAAAGGAATATAGCGTTCACTTCCAAATCGCATGACATGAAAGTTAATCCAACCCAAATACAAGAGCTATACCTCTTTACACGCCAACATTTTGTAGAGCATTACGACCTACAGACCGAATTGGTAGATCATTTAAGCAATGGAATAGAAGCGCAATGGCAAGAAAATCCGAACCTTGATTTTAAAGACGCATTGAATAGGGAGTTTAAAAAATTTGGGGTTTTTGGCTTTCAGGACGTTATTACAGCACGCACCAAAGCCATGGAAAAAAGATATTTCTCCTTTATCTGGCGTTTTTTTAAAGACTATTTTAGCTTTCCTAAAGTTGCATTAACCGTTTTCTTAATAGCACTTTGCTATACGCTATTACGACTATTACCTGCCGAAATAGGAATTGGGGTGGTTTACGGAGTTTATGTCCTGTCTGTACTATTTATGCTCTACAAGCTTTTTAATTTTAAAAAGCAACAAGGTGCCAAGGAGAAAAGATGGATGCTAGAAGACATGATATTTAACCAAATAGGGTATTCCAATATTGGCATACTTCCTCTATATTTCATCTCATGGCCTTTCAGTCCTACGAGCTTAGAATCGGAGTGGCTACTAATCCTCCTATCCATTGCTCTCCCCTGTCTGTGTTTGTTTATTCATATAATTACCAACATCATCCCTCAAAAGGCAGAAGAACTACTGCAGCAAACCTATCCAGCATATAGAATTGTATAATTTACTGTAACAAATCCCACCACTTTACTACTAACCCATGGCTATAACCCAACAAGCAAATGTTAAAACACTTTTTTATCCTTGAGTGGAAATCATTCTTTAGAGCTGCTTCCTTTAAATCTAACCTAGGCATCAAAATCTTGATGTTTTTTGGGGCCATCTATTTTATGATGGTCTTTCTAGGGATGGGCGTAGGTGCTTACTACCTTATTAAAAAAAGTGGATGGGGCGATCCCTTGGAGGTAACCAATCAGTTTTTAATCTACTACCTGGCCATTGACCTTTATTTGCGGTTTATGCTTCAAAAAATGCCGGTCACCAATATAAAGCCATTACTATACCTACCCATCAAAAAAAGTGGTATTGTGAGGTACGCTATTGGCAAAACGGTCATTTCATTTTTTAATCTGTCCCACGCATTCTTCTTTATTCCCTTCTCCATTGTACTCCTAACAGAAGGGTACAACCCCCTAGGGGTAATTACATGGTTTTTGGGAGTCATGGCCTTCATATTCTGCAACAATTTTATCAATATCCTGATGAACAATAAGGATCAAGTCTTTTATGCCATCCTTGCAACGGTTACCCTTTTGGGCGCCAGTCAGTATTTTGAACTTTTCAATATCACCCACTATACTGGCTCAGCATTACACACCCTATACCAAATTCCATGGACCATCATTATACCATGGATTCTACTAATTACACTGGCCCTAGGCGCCTTCACCTATTTTAGAAGCCATATGTACCTGGATGCCGGCTTAGCTGGCAAAAAATCGGAGGCAAAGACAGAGGATTATACCTGGTTGAACCGTTTTGGAAATCTGGGTACTTTCTTAAAGAACGATATTAAACTCATTAAAAGAAACAAGCGCTCTAGGACTACCGTAATTATGAGCGTCCTCTTCATTTTTTACGGACTACTTTTCTTTACCAGGAGCATTGGAGCCTATGACAGTCCAGAATGGAAAATATTTGCAGGGATTTTTGTTTCCGGTGGCTTCCTATTTAGTTTTGGTCAGTTTGTTCCTAGTTGGGACAGTGCCTACTACCCCTTAATGATGAGCCAGAATATAAAATACAGGGAATACTTAAATTCCAAATGGTATTTAATGGTCATTGCCACTATTTTAAGTACGGTTCTCGCCTCCTTTTATCTCTATTTTGGATGGGATGCTTACTTAGCAGTTGTGGCAGGTGCTATTTACAATATTGGGGTTAATTCCTATTTAGTGCTCTGGGGAGGGGCCTATATAAAAACCCCCATTGACCTAGGCTCCAATAAAAAAGCCTTTGGAGACAAGCAGGCGTTTAACTCCAAAACCCTTCTACTTACACTCCCAAAATTAATCCTTCCCCTATTGGTATACGCCTTGGGACATTATCTAATAAGTCCTACCGCCGGCTATACTTTTGTGGTTCTGGCAGGAGTGCTTGGTTTCACCTTTAAAAACAAGGTGTTTATTAGAATAGAACGCATCTATAAAAAAGAAAAATATAAGACGCTGGCTGCCTACAAGCAAAAAGCTTAATAAGAAGATATTTTATGATTAAGATCGAAAACCTAACCAAGGCCTATGCTAGTGCCACGGTATTGAATATAGCGGATTTAGAAATTCCCAAGGGCCAGAGTTTTGGCCTAGTAGGCAATAACGGAGCAGGAAAGACCACTCTTTTTAGCCTGATGCTAGACCTGATACAACCCACAACGGGCCACATTACCAATAAGGAGGTGGTAGTAGACGAGAGTGAGGCATGGAAACCCTTTACATCTGCTTATATAGACGAGTCTTTTCTAATAGGCTACCTCACCCCCGAGGAGTATTTTTATTTCATAGGGGAATTAAGGGGGCAGAACAAGGCACAGGTAGATGAGTTACTGGCAGGTTATGAAGATTTTTTCCACGGGGAAATCCTAGGACAGAAAAAGTACTTGCGAGACCTTTCTAAAGGAAACCAGAAAAAAGTGGGCATTGTGGCCGCCTTTATTGGCAGTCCAGAGCTCATAATTTTGGATGAACCCTTCGCCAATTTAGACCCCACCACCCAAATTAGACTGAAAGGTATTATAAAGCAACTCACCCTTAACAGACAGGTGACCGTGCTAGTCTCTAGTCACGATCTTATTCACGTCACTGAGGTTTGCGAGCGCATTGCGGTATTGCACAAAGGGGAGTTGGTGAAGGATCTAAACACCTCTACCCAAACCCTTAAAGAGCTGGAAGCCTTTTTTGGGGGCGATGGCTTGCCTACACAGGCCGTTGGCTAGGCAATATTTCCATCAGGAAACCATCTAAATATAAGGCTGCACTAGCTAATTACCTGCATAAAGCATACGCTAGGCAGCCACCTCTATGATAGGCAAACATCCCCCTAATTTTAATTTTATAGTACCCCAAGATAGGATAGTCCAACAGGAACTGTCCTTCGTCATAAAATATTCCTACTTTTATCGACCAACTACATAATATTCCCGCTATTTTATAGTTTAAGAATACGTACGAATACGTTTAATTTTGAAGCTTCGCAATAATCTAATAATACTGGCCGTATTTGGTAGTCTGGCATTTAATGCCTGCTCTACCAAAAAGGATGCTTTGCTCAATAGAAGCTGGCATGCGCTAAATACCCAATACAATAGCTTGTACAATGGCAATCTTGCCTTTGAGGAAGGGCGGGAGGGACTCTATGAGTCCTACCAAGACAACTACTGGGAGGTACTGCCTGTAGAACGCCTGGAAGTTACGGAAGATTTAAAATTGGATTCCGAAGACAACAACCCCAACTTTATTATTGCCGAGGAAAAAGCTACCAAAGCCATACAGAAACACAGTATGGAAATTAATAACCGGGAACGCAATCCGCAAACGGACGAAGCCTTCCTGCTTTTGGGAAAGGCCCGGTATTTTGATCAAAGGTATATGCCTGCCTTAGAGTCCTTTAATTATATTTTAAACAAATACCCGCAGAGCGATAAGCTAAACGAAGCCACTATTTGGCGCGAAAAAGTGCATATCCGCCTGGAAAACGAAGAGCTGGCCATTAAAAACCTAAAACGGCTGTTACGACAAGAGCGTCTAAAGGACCAAGAATATGCGGACACCCATGCCATGATGGCCCAGGCGTATATTAATCTCCACATACCGGATACCGCTATACAACAACTAAAAATTGCCACCGCATACACCAAAAAAAATCCTGAAAAGGGACGGTATTTATACATCATTGGCCAGCTGTACAATCAATTAGGGTATAAGGACAGTGCCAATTATGCCTTCGATAAGGTGATTGCCTTAAACAGGAAGTCGCCCCGGGTCTATATGATTAACGCCCACATTCAAAAAATACAGAATACGGAATTAACAGCGGATAACCGGGACGCCCTATACCAACATTTAACCCGTTTAGAGGAGAATCGGGAGAACAGGCCCTTTTTAAATAAGATTTACAGGGAATTGGCAACATTTCATGCTGCGGAGAAATCGGATAGCTTGGCATTGGCCTACTATAATAAATCCCTAAGGGCCACTACCAATATGCCTCAACTGAACGCGTTGAACTATGAAAATCTGGCCAATTACAATTTTGACCGAAACCATTACCGACTCTCGGGAGCCTATTATGACAGTGTATTGCAAAACCTCCCTGAAACCTCCAAGAAACACCGACAGATAAAAAAGATATTAGACAATCTGGAAGACATTATTAAATATGAAGAGATTGCGCAGCACACAGACAGCATCATTGGATTATATGAACTCTCCATCCCAGATCGCCTTGCCTATTTTGAGTCACACATCGCCAAGCTAAAATCGGCCGCAGAAAAGGACAGAAAAAAAACTGCCCAGATGGCCAATGCAGGTTTCGAGGCGTTTTTAAAAACCAAGGGAGGCAGGGAAAACAAGGGCAAGTTTTATTTCTACAACATCACTGCCCTTGGCTACGGCAAAAACGATTTTAGATCCAAATGGGGAACCCGCAGCTTGGAAGACGATTGGCGCTGGTCTAATAAAAACAGGATAGTCCCCACGGAAGGCATCGCTGCAGCGGGAAATAAGGGTACAGCTCCTGTTGCTGGCACAGAGGGAGAAGACCAACGGTACCAGGTATCCTATTATATGGAGCAAGTACCCACCGACGAGAATCTGATAGACAGCTTAAGGACCCAACGCAATTTTGCCAATTACCAGCTGGGACTTATCTACAAGGAAAAGTTTAAGGAAAACGCTTTGGCAGCGGGGAAATTAGAGGATGTTTTAAGAAGGGATCCGGAAGAACGGCTCATTATTCCCAGCAAATACAATCTATATAAGATCTACGAGGAAGAAGGGAGTGCGTTGGCAGAAGACATGAGGTACAACATCATACAAAATCACCCCGAATCCCGTTATGCACAAATACTACTAAATCCCCAAGCCATTTTGACCCAGGATACCAATAGCCCAGAATTTGCGTATGGCCAACTATACAAACAATATCAAGGTCAAGAATACCTAAAGGTCATAACCGGTGCCGAGGCACAGATTAACAAATACCTTGGAGACCCAATAGTTCCAAAATTAGAATTACTAAAGGCAAATTCTATTGGGAGACTACAGGGATATGAGGAATTTAAGGAAGCCCTCAACTATGTAGCCCTGAACTATCCCAATGCTCCCGAAGGTAAGAAAGCACAACAGCTAGTTGCCCATCAATTGCCACAATTGGAAAACAAAACCTTCTCTATGGAAACGGGAAGTAGTGGGAGCGAAAATTGGAAGGTAGTTTTCCCGCTAAAAACCAGCGATGCCAAAAAAGCGCTCCGATTAAAGGAGCTATTAGAAAATTCCATTAAGGAATTAAGATATAGGAACAAGGTATCCTTGGATGTCTACAATTTAGAACAACTCTTCGTAGTTGTACACGGTTTTAGAGCCAAGGATTTTGCCCTAGGTTATACAGAATTGCTTCAAAAAAACAAGGATTATAGAATCGATGACGAGAATTTCGTAATTTTGTCGGCCAATTACAAAATCATCCAAGTGCATAAGAACTTAGATGACTATTTAAAAAAAATAAAAACCCCAAAATCTTAACATCATGTTTTCAGACAACAAAAAACCTCGCGTACCTAATGAACAAGGCGGACAACCTAACAGAATAGGGAGAAGCACAAGAATAAAGGGAGATATCATATCTGAAGCAGATTTTAGGATAGACGGCGAATTGGAAGGCAATATAAAAACCACTGGAAAGGTGGTTATTGGTGCCGAAGGAATCATAAAAGGAAAAGTAGAGTGCGTACAGGCCGATATTGAAGGAAAATATGAAGGCGAACTAATTGTCACCGAACTCCTATCCCTAAAAGCCTCCGCCGTAATAGAGGGTACGGTAAGCGTTGCAAAACTGGCTGTAGAACCAGGGGCAACTTTCAATGCCTCCTGCACCATGAGGGGAAAAGGAGCCAAAACAGCAAACATCCCCTCCGCCAACAAGGTAACAACCAATGGAACCGCAAAAATCTCCTAAAAAGAACAATGGCCTAAGAAATGCCGCAATCCTCTCCGGGGTCGCCATACAAATGGGAATCATAATTTTCCTGGCGGCCAAGGGCGGAATATGGCTGGACAACTATTTTGAAATGGAATCTAAGACCTTTGTTATCATCCTTACCTTAGTAGGGGTGGTTGTTTCCATTTATCTTGTTATACAACAATTGAAACGCATCAATAATTAATGTTTAAAAAAAATCTCCTTCACCGTTTTTATTTCACCCTGTTCTTATCATACCTTCTCGTATTTGGGCTACACTTATTAATATTATACGCGCTGGGCCTTCCCCTTACGGATCATAAGATTTTATTAGCCTATGGGGTCAACATCATAATGGCGGTTGCCATTTTCTCTATCCTTTACATCTTTAGGGAACCCTTTAAGGACCAATTGGGATTTTTATACTTGGCGGGAAGTATGTTAAAGTTTGTGGTCTTTTTTATTGTCTTTTACCCCGCTTATAAGCTAGATGGTGAAATGGAGACTATAGAATTTTCGGCCTTCTTTGTCCCCTATGTCGTAGGTCTCATAGTAGAAACCCTTTATACAGCCAAAATCCTGAACTCCATCAATAATTCTTAACACATCAAGTGTTTTCCGGACCTCATTAAAATAAACCGGCCAATGCTTTTTTCTTTTTTAAATAAAAGCGTACATTTGCACGGATTTTTCGAGACCGATATTTTTAAGCGATATGCAAAAACCTTTTTACGTCAGATTTCTTTTAGTCGCCACTTTCCTTCTGGGATTCACTGCTTTCGCACAAGATGAGGACGCTTCGTCCGGAAATGAGCAAGGAAGTGTAAAGGCAGAAATTAAAGAATTCATTGCGCATCACCTACTTGATTCGCATGATTTTAACCTCTTCACTATTGATGAAGAGAAGAATACGCATTTTGGCTTTCCGCTGCCTGTAATTTTATGGGATGATGGCTTAAAGGTATTTATGTCTTCTAAATTTGATCACGGCGATTCTGTTGCCCATGTAGATGGGAACTACTACGCCCTGTATCATGGTAAGATTGTAAAGACCGATGCCCAAGGCACCATCAATTACGATGAGGCCGGACATGCCACTAACGCCAAACCTTTGGATTTTTCCATCACCAAAAACGTGGTATTCATCATTGCGGTCTCGCTCCTAATGATCTTTATGTTCAGAAAAATGGCCAAATCCTACAGTGGCAGCATGCTGCCTAAGGGGATTGGACGTGGTTTGGAGCCAATTATCCTGTACATCCGTGACGACATTGCTATTCCCAATATCGGTGAAAAGCATTATAAAAAATACATGGGATATTTATTGACCGTGTTTTTCTTTATCTGGATTATTAACCTTTTAGGTCTATCGCCTCTAGGTGTAAACGTTACCAACAACATTGCGGTAACCCTTTGCTTGGCATTGTTCACCTATTTCATCACTGCTTTTACAGCCAACAAGAATTACTGGAAACACATCTTTTGGATGCCAGACGTTCCTGTATTCATGAAGATCGTATTGGCTCCGATAGAACTGCTAGGAACCTTTATTAAGCCCTTCTCCCTCATGATTCGTTTATACGCGAACATTACGGCTGGGCACTTAATATTAATGAGTATCCTAGGGATGATGTTTATCTTTAAAACCTGGATAGGAAGTTCTATGTCCTTTGTTTTGGCAAGTGCACTTTCTTTCTTGGAATTATTGGTAGCCGCCCTACAAGCGTATATATTCACCATGCTATCTGCCCTGTATTTTGGAATGGCAGTAGAGGAGCATGACGATCACTAAAAGTAGAATGTTTAATAATTAATTATATATATTATGGAAATCCCAACTATTTTAGGAGCTGGATTAATCGTTGTTGGTGCCGCTTTTGGTATCGGTAAAATTGGTAGTTCTGCTATGGATGCTATCGCGCGTCAGCCTGAGGCTTCTGGTAAGATTCAAACAGCAATGTTGATTGCTGCGGCTCTTATTGAAGGTATCGGTTTTGCAGCGTTGTTCGCAGCCTAATCAAACAAAGAAACAGCTATAACGGTTGGTTATAGCTGTTCTTTTTACCAAATTAATTATTACACGTATCTATCATAATATTACAACATGGAAAAATTAATAGAACAGTTTTCATTTGGATTGTTTTTTTGGCAATTATTATTGCTTGTAATACTGTTGCTTGTCTTAAGAAAAGTTGCATGGAGACCTATTCTTAATGCTATTGAAGCGAGGGAATCTGGCATAAAGGATGCATTAGAGGCAGCAGAGAATGCCAAAAAGGAAATGCAAAATGTTACTGCAGATAGTGAGCGTCTGTTACAGGAAGCTCGCATGGAGCGCGATGGCATGATTAAAGAGGCTCGCGAGATGAAGGAGAAGATTGTTGCCGATGCAAAAGCTTTGGCACAGGTAGAGGCAGAAAATATGATTAGTCAGGCCAAAACCGCCATTGAAGGTGAAAAGAAAGCTGCCGTTGCCGAAATTAAAGATCAAGTGGCTACCCTATCTTTGGAAATTGCCGAGAAGGTAATAAAAGGACAGATTTCCGATTCTGGGAAGCAATTGAAGTTGGTAGAAGAAATGGTAGGGGATATTAAGCTTAACTAAGGGTAAAAAATGAACGAATCTAGAGCAGCGGTACGTTACGCAAAGGCAGTTTTGGGAATGGCAGTGGATAACAATGCCACCGAAGCAGTGGAAAATGACATGCGAAATATAATGGCTACAATTTCTGGAAGCCCAGAGCTCCGTGAAATGTTGGCAAGTCCACTGCTAAAAAGAGAATCAAAGAAAGAGGCTTTATCCGCCATCTTTACGGGCAGCAATCCAGTTACGGAAGGGCTGTTTACCATCTTGGTTGAGAACAAAAGGATTTCCATGTTACAGCAAGTGGCAGAAAAGTTTATTATTCTCAATGAAACCAGAAAGGGCCAGGAAGTAGCTACAGTTACTACCGCAGTTCCTTTATCTGAAGAATTGGAAAAACAAATATTGGATAAGGTAGTTCAACTTACCGGAAACCAGTCCAGCTTAGAAAATAAGGTGGACGAAAGTATTATTGGAGGCTTTATTTTAAGGGTTGGAGATACGCAGTACGATGCAAGTATCGCCCATAAATTAGAGAACCTAAGAAGAGAGTTTACAAATAGTTTATAAATAATTACGTTGGACGACGTTGCATAACAATGAGTCCTAATCTTATATCTATAACAAATGGCAGGAGTTAAAGCCGCTGAAGTATCAGCAATATTAAGAAAGCAATTATCGGAGTTTGAAGCATCAGCTTCATTAAACGAAGTAGGTACCGTATTAAATGTTGGTGATGGTATTGCCAGAGTTTATGGGTTATCCAACGTTCAATACGGAGAACTTGTAGAGTTTGAAGGCGGACTTCAAGGTATCGTTCTTAACTTGGAAGAAGATAATGTTGGTGTGGTATTGTTGAGCCCCTCCAGAGATGTTAAAGAAGGTTCTGTTGTAAAACGCACCCAGACCATCGCCTCTATAAAAGTAGGTGAAGGAATTGTAGGTCGTGTGGTAGACACCCTAGGTAATCCTATCGATGGAAAAGGACCTATTACGGGCGACCTGTACGAATTGCCATTGGAGCGTAAAGCACCTGGGGTAATTTTCCGTGAGCCGGTAACCGAGCCATTACAAACTGGAATTAAAGCAATTGATGCGATGATTCCTGTAGGTAGAGGTCAGCGTGAATTGGTTATTGGTGACCGTCAGACTGGTAAGACCACGGTTTGTATAGATACCATTATAAATCAGAAAGAATTTTACGATGCAGGGGAGCCTGTATACTGTATATATGTTGCCATTGGCCAAAAGGCCTCCACGGTTGCACTAATCGCCAAGACCTTAGAAGAGCATGGAGCTTTAGCTTATACTACTATTGTAGCAGCGAATGCCTCTGACCCTGCTTCCATGCAGGTGTACGCTCCTTTCGCAGGTGCTGCCATTGGTGAGTTCTTCAGAGATACTGGAAGACCTGCTTTAATTGTTTATGATGATTTATCTAAACAAGCAGTTGCTTACCGTGAGATCTCTCTATTATTGAGACGTCCACCGGGACGTGAGGCGTATCCTGGAGACGTTTTCTTCCTTCACTCCAGATTATTGGAGCGTGCTGCTAAGGTAATCGCTGACGATTCCATTGCAAAGGACATGAACGATTTACCAGAAGCATTAAAACCAATGGTAAAAGGTGGTGGTTCTTTAACAGCCCTACCTATCATTGAAACGCAGGCAGGTGACGTTTCCGCATATATCCCTACTAACGTAATTTCTATTACGGACGGTCAGATATTCTTAACTCAGGACTTGTTTAACCAAGGGGTGCGTCCGGCAATTGATGTGGGAATCTCCGTATCTCGTGTTGGAGGTAACGCTCAGATTAAATCGATGAAGAAAGTAGCGGGTACGCTGAAACTAGACCAAGCACAGTTCCGTGAATTGGAGGCTTTTGCCAAGTTCGGTTCCGATCTAGATGCTGCTACCTTAAATGTGATTGAAAAAGGACGTAGAAACGTTGAAATCCTAAAACAAGCACAAAACGATCCATTTACAGTGGAAGATCAGGTTGCAATTATCTACGCAGGTTCTAAAAACTTGCTAAGAGATGTACCAGTAACCAAGGTAAAAGAATTTGAAAAGGATTATATCGAGTTCTTGAACGCTAAACATCGCCCCATCCTAGATCAGTTGAAGGCAGGGAAATTAACCGATGAGGTAATCGATGTATTAACGAAGGTTGCCAAAGAAGTATCAGCTAAATATAAAGGCTAATTTTGCGGATTTCGTTATCCAATAAGAAGTCTATTTATATAATGTGTAATGACAATTAATGATGCAGCATGGGATAAGGAGCTAAGTTAATCCTTACCAATGCTGCTCATTAAAACCTCATTACTCAACACCAAAAAAGATGGCTAATTTAAAAGAAATAAGAAATAGGATTACCTCGGTATCCTCTACCATGCAGATTACCAGTGCCATGAAAATGGTATCTGCTGCTAAGTTGAAGAAGGCCCAGGATGCTATTACCGCCATGCGCCCTTATTCCGATAAACTATCGGAGCTTTTGCAAGGTCTTAGCGCAAGCTTGGAGGGTGATTCGGGGAGTATCTACGCTGATAATCGTGAGGTAAACAAAGTACTGATCGTTGCTATCACCTCTAACCGTGGTTTGTGTGGAGCTTTTAACTCCAATATCATCAAACAAAGCAATCATTTAATCAACCATGTCTATGCCAATAAGGAGGTAGACTTCATGGCCATAGGTAAAAAAGCGAATGACATACTGCGTAAAAACAATGAGGTCATTGCAGATCATAGTGATATTTTTGATCACCTAAGCTTTGAGAATGTAGCTGAAATTGCAGAGGAGTTGATGAACCTATTTTCTACGGGTGTTTATGACAAGATTGAAATTGTATACAATCAATTCCGAAATGCAGCCACCCAGATTGTAACAACCGAACAATTTTTACCCATAGTTCCTATGGAAGGCGAGGCTGATGATATTGCCGATTACATCTACGAGCCAACAAAAGAGGAGATTGTAGAGGAGTTAATCCCTAAATCCTTAAAAACTCAATTGTACAAAGGGGTATTGGACTCTTTTGCTAGTGAGCATGGTGCCCGTATGACGGCGATGCACAAGGCTACCGATAACGCCACCGAACTTAGAGATCAATTAAAACTTACCTACAACAAAGCAAGACAGGCTGCTATTACCAGCGAAATTTTGGAAATTGTTGGAGGAGCGGAAGCGCTGAACAATTAAGCGTAGCGAAAGCGAAGCTAAATGCAACAATAGCGGAAGCGTTGAACAATTAGGCAACTAGCGGAAGCGTTGAACAATTAGACGGAGCAATAAATCATTATCTTTTCAATTGTGACAAGAATAAAATTAAGGCCCTACAGCAATGTGGGGCTTTTTTTTGTCCACTACCTCCCCACACAGCAACCAAACTCGCCTCCTCCAACAATAGGGGTAAATAATAGTCCCTTCCAGAACCTTATTCACTAACTTTGCACCTATTAATTAAATCTCTATTTTTAAGGCTAATTCATAGATTTCTTTGAGTCAGATAAAAAAACTATTTAAGCAGACCTTTATCTATGGCTTGGCAACTGTATTGCCGAGAATGCTATCATTTCTTCTACTACCCCTTTACACCGGGGTTTTAGAAACTGCAGGCTATGGCGAAATCAGTATTATATTTTCCTGGTTTGCCATCTTTAACGTCCTCTTGGCCTATGGAATGGAAACCGCTTTTTTTAGGTTCTACAACAAAGAAGAAGATCGCTCTAAGGTGGTTACCACCTCCTTAATAACCATTGGAAGCACTACCCTCCTATTTGTTGTTCTTGCCCTATTCTTAAAAGACTTTATTGCCAGCGTCACCCAAATAGACGTTAAGTACATCCATTACGCTATTTATATCTTAGCCTTAGACGCCCTCGTTATTATCCCCTTTGCTTGGCTCAGGGCCAACGAAAGGCCCATGCGCTATGCGGTGATTAAAATCCTAAACGTCTCCATTAATTTTGGACTGAATATATTTTTCCTGATTTTATTGCCCAACTGGGTGGCAGAAACCCCCAACTCGTTTCTCTCCGCTTGGTACAGACCTAATTTTGAACTTTCGTACATTT
The DNA here is from genome assembly GCF_008711145.1 of Arenibacter lacus. Classification (NCBI taxonomy): domain Bacteria; kingdom Pseudomonadati; phylum Bacteroidota; class Flavobacteriia; order Flavobacteriales; family Flavobacteriaceae; genus Arenibacter; species Arenibacter lacus. Next base: position 39,221 of record NZ_VVIN01000003.1, on the reverse strand, counting down.
TTATATCCAACCTCATTGCCAGCGGCATTACCCTCTTGTTTATGCTGCAGTTGTATGTAAGACAACCCTATGTTTTTGATAAAAAACTGTGGCGCAAAATGATGCGCTATGGCATGCCCGTTCTAGTTGCCGGCATTGCATTTACTATCAACGAGGTTTTTGATAAAATTCTCCTGTCTTACCTCTTGCCTGCTGATATAGCAGAGAGCGAAATTGGAAAATATTCTGCCTGCTATAAACTAGCAATGTTTATGACCCTGTTTGCTACCGCCTTTAGAATTGGTATAGAGCCCTTCTTTTTTAGCCACTCTTCCTCCAAAAACCCCCAAAAGGCCTATGCGCAAATCACCAATTATTTCGTGATTTTTGGAAGCATTATTTTATTAGGGGTAGTGGTTTATGCCGATTTACTGAAATTGCTTTTCGTACGGGACAGTTCTTACTGGGAGGCCATGTCCGTAGTTCCCATAATTGTATTAGCGGCTTTTTGCCTAGGTATCTATCACAACCTTTCCGTTTGGTACAAGGTAACGGACAGGACCAAATTTGGCGCCTATATATCCATCGCTGGCGCCGTGCTGACCATTGTGGTTAATTTCGCATTCATACCCAAATTTGGTTATAAGGCATCGGCAATAGCTACCTTATTGGCGTACGCCAGCATGATGCTATTATCGTATTATTACGGAAAAAAGTATTATCCCATCCCCTATAACCTAAAGAAGATATTATTTTACCTAGGATGCTCCATTCTTTTCTCGGTAGCATCGTTCTATATTTTTGACCGGAATTTGATTATTGGAAGTATATTTCTTCTTATATTTTTGGGATTGGTATACAGATTTGAACACAATACATTAAAACAAATATTCTTAAAAAAATGACCATAAACATCATCAATAAATCGGATCACCCCCTACCCCATTACGAAACCCTAGCCTCTGCAGGAATGGATTTAAGGGCCAATATTTCCAAGCCCATCACCTTACAACCTATGGAACGGGCCATTATTAAAACAGGCCTTTTTATAGAACTACCCATAGGCGTAGAAGCCCAAGTGCGACCACGAAGTGGGTTGGCAGCAAAAAAGGGAATTACGGTACTGAATGCCCCTGGAACCATCGATGCAGACTACCGAGGGGAAATCGGCGTGATTCTTGTGAACCTTTCTAATGAGTCCTTCGTAATTGAGAATGGCGAGCGCATTGCTCAAATGGTCATTGCCAAACACGAACGGGCACAATGGAACCAAGTAGACGTGCTTTCCGAAACCTCGCGTGGGGAAGGTGGATTTGGAAGTACAGGCATTAAATAATTATGCAGAGACCGTTCCAGGTCACATGGAACATCGTACTTTTGATACGGAGGCCTTTGGAAAGCCAATAAACTTGTAAACTAAAGTTGGTGAAATGAACAAGATAGGTACCTTCTTTCTCCTAATGATAGGGTTTTTATTAACCCCTATAACCTCCCATGCGCAAAACGAACTTTTTGAGGAGGAAGAAAGTGCCGAGCTTACCATGGAAGCGTATACAGACGAATTCCAAGAGAAGTTTTTTGAAGCTTTAAAACAAAAGGGCATAGAAAACTATGACCGAGCCATTAACCTCCTGCTAGAATGTAAGGCTATGGGGCTAGATTATGCGATTGTAGACTATGAGTTGGCAAAAGCCTACTTAGCCTCCAAAAACTATGTAAAAGCTCAGGAACATGCCCTAGCAACCTTAAGAAAGAGGCCTCAAGATTATTGGGTGCTTCATACCACCCTCGGCATTCTTGCCAGTCAAGGTCTCCATCTCGTAGATATAAAGCAACAGCTCCCCATCAGCAATATGGACTTAAAGAAAAATGCCGTGTTAATCTACTACCAGCAGCAACGCTATGAGGCCGCTATGGAAGTGTTAAAGGAGATGGAAAAAAGCTCTTTTTCTACAGAATTCACACAAAAAATTGAAGATTCCCTTCATACAACAGAACAGGAGGATGTAGAGGAAGTGATAGTACCAACAAAGGAGGAAAATCCAATGGATAGGTATTTCCGATTGCTCCAAGATCTTTTGAGCAAGGAAAATTATACGGAATTACAGGCACAAAGCTTAGAAGCAATGGAGCATTTCCCCGTACAACCTTACTTTTATTACACCTATGGCGTAGCATTACATAAAAACGGAAGCCATAAAGAAGCCATTTCAATTTTGGAATCGGGTTTAGATTTTATATTAGACGATGAGGGCCTATCCAAAAAGATATACCAAGAATTGGCAAGTGCACACACCGCTTTAGGAAATTCTTCCAAGGCAAATATGTATCTTAGCAAATTAAAATCCGGGTCTTAACACAATGGGAAATATAAAAATACATCTTCAACAGTGGGCCGTAGTGCTAGTAATGCTTTCACTACTCGCCTCCTGTAAATCTACCAGCGTAGTAACAGACGGGACGGTAGATGAGAATGTCAGTGCAAAATCGGTTATTAGAAACCACTACTACAATAACCTGAGCTTCAAGACACTGAGCGGAAGAATGAAAATAGAATACCAAGACGGAGCTACCTCCAACAGCGTCAATGTCTCCTTACGAATGGAAAAGGACAAGGCCATATGGATTAGCGCCCCCTTGGGGATCGTAAAGGCATATATTACCCCTAATAGGGTATCCTTTTACAATAAATTGGACAACGAATATTTTGATGGCGACTTTTCCTATTTAAGTCAGCTTTTGGGAACGGATCTAGATTTTAACAAAGTACAAAGCTTACTTCTAGGGGAGGCCTTATTTGATTTAAGGGATCAGAAATACACGGTAGATATCGCGAATAACAATTACCAGCTAAAACCTAAGAAATCTGAGGACCTCTTTAAAACACTTTTCCAGATAGAACCTCAAAATTATCGGATGGCCACGCAGCAGCTCTCGCAACCCTGGAATAAACGGCTGTTGGAAATTCAATATAAAAATTACCAAAAAGTAAGCCACTGGATCCTTCCTAACAAGATAGAGATCTTAGCGCTGGACGGAGATAATTCCAATAACATCCGCCTAGAATTTAGAAACATGGAATTCAATAGGGCCTTAAACTTCCCCTATAGTATTCCCAATGGTTTTAAAGAAATTGCCTTAAAGGAATATGGGAATTAGAAGGTCTTTGTTTACATATCTCCTACTGTTTGCATGCCTTCTTGGAGGTACAGGTCTTGTTGCACAATCTAATGAGCAAAAAGCCCTTGAGACTAAGCGGAAACAGTTGGAAAAGGAGATTAAGGAAATTAACCGCTTGCTTTTTGCCGAGAAGAAAGAGCGGGGCAATGTATTGGAGCAGCTAGAAGCCATGGATCACAAGATCAATGTAAGGCAGCAACTAATCCGCGTAACCAACCAACAAGCCAACCTGTTAAACAGGCAGATAAACACCAACATTAGAAATATAGGGAAACTACGGAAAGACCTTGAACTATTAAAGGAGGAGTACGCCAACATGATTCTAAAGTCCTATCAAAACAAATCCCAACAGAGTAGACTTATGTTTCTGTTGTCTGCGGACGACTTCTTCCAGGCGTTTAAGCGGTTTCAGTATATGAAACAGTACACCCAATACCGTAAAGAACAAGGGGAAGAGATTCAGAAAAAAACCGACGAGCTAACCCAACTTAACAAGGAACTTTCCACACAGCGCAAAGAAAAAGACAGATTGGTTGCAGAGAACACCCTGGTGAAAAATCAGCTGTTTAAGGAAATGCAATCTCAAAAAGAACTATTAAAAAATATAAGGCGGAACGAAAGTAAGTATGCGGCCCAAATTAAAAAGAAACAACAGGAGGCAAAACGAATTGATGAACAAATAGAGCGTCTAATACGAAATGCCATTGCCGCCGCCAATAAAGAAGCCGGAAAATCTACGAATACCAAAACTGCCGGCAGCAGTAAATTTGTAATGACCCCAGAAGCCACTATAGTAGCCAATAATTTTGCTGCCAATAAAGGGAAGTTAATCTGGCCTGTGGAAACGGGAATTAAAAGACAGGGCTTTGGGATCTACAAGGATCCTGTATACCCCGGTATAAAACACCAGAGCAATGGTGTAATTATTGCTACGGACGAAGGTGCCCAGGCCCGATCTATCTTTGAAGGAGAGGTAATTGCCATACTATCTGTTCCCGGGGGTAACAAGGGGGTTCAGATTAAACACGGTAACTATATAAGCACCTATTACAATCTGTCTACCGTGAATGTAAAAAAGGGAGACAAGGTTAAAATAAAGGACAGTTTGGGGGAAATCTACACCAGCAAGTCCAATGGCAGCACCCAATTAAAGTTCTATTTGTACCGAGATGCTACCAAACTAAATCCTGAAGACTGGATTTATCAATTGTGATTTAAAGCACTTCCCGAAAGCGGGATAATTACTGAGTAAACAGATTAACGGGTCGTCATGGAGCCACCAATTGGTAGCCCGTGACAAACATACTTATAGAGGATAAAATAGCCTCCTCCAGGGAATATTAATCCATAAAGAGGGCGCGCAGTTCCGTAGCCTCTTTGGGCTTCATTTTTCCTGCTAGTACCAAACTCAATTGTTTTCTGCGCAATGCGGCTGCAAATCGTTCCTTTTCTAAAGGAGTTTCTGGGGATAGTTCTGGTACCTTAACAGGCCTACCACTATCATCTACTGCTACAAAAGTGTATATGGCCTCGTTCACCTTGGATCTCTCCCCGCTAAAACGATCTTCCATCCAAACGTCTATAAAAATCTCCATGGACGTATTAAACGCCCTGGAAACGGCAGCTTCTACGGTTACCACGCTACCTACCGGCACCGCTTGGTTAAAGGCTACGTGGTTCACAGAGGCGGTTACCGTAATCCTTCTACTGTGCCTCCTGGCAGCAATACTGGCAGCCCGGTCCATACGGGCCAATAGCTCTCCTCCAAAAAGGTTGTTCAGTGGATTGGTTTCACTAGGTAAAACCATATCGGTCATTAAAGTACGCGATTCACTCGGTGTTTTGGGCTGCATAAATATCAATTTTTGCCCAAAGATACACTGCTATTAATAAGGTGAAAAATAGAAGCGCAATTATTTTACAGAGCGCATCCAAGCCTCGGAAGATTCGGAAGTTTTTATTTTTCTCAGTTCCTTTAGTGCAACCTCAGCGTCATCATAAGTCCCGTAGGCAACCATGTGCAGACCATACTCGTTTTCCCCTATATAGGAAGCGTTATACCCCTTCCCTTTTAATTGGGTTACCTTTTTCTCCGCATTTCCCTTAACTCGGAAGGCACCAGCAATAATCTGATGAGACTCCTTCTTTTTAGGAGTACTAATAGATAGGGAAATTACCGGCAATTCTAAAGGCGCGGTATTAAAGAAGGTTGCTTCCTGAATATTTTTGGAAACCTGTTGTTGGGCTTCTTGCCTTACCAATTGTTGGGTAATTACATTCTCATTATACAACCTATACCCGGTAAAACCAGTGGCCACTGCCAATAAAACCACAGCGGCATATTTAAAGTAAGGCCTATTACTTCTAGACTTACGGGCTTCGGGAGTAATGGTAAATGGAATTTTTTCCTCTAAGGCTACTACTTCCTCTTTCATAACTTCCCGTTGGATTGGGGCAGCTACAAAGGAAGACAGTCCAAAGGAAGAGGTAAGGTAATTAACTTCGTTAGAAGGTTGAAATTGAGTCTTCCCCTCGTTGTTGCGCCATAAAACGCCCAAATTGGGAAACCTCAGTTCTTCACCTGCTTCCAAACGCTGTGTCCACTCTTGGGAAACCAAGGCAATTTTTTGCTGCATCTCCTCATAAGATGTCCTTTCGGCCTCTGCCATATACGAAACCAATAGACCATCGTTGGACCTAAGCTGTCCGTTGAAAGAGATACTCTTCCTTGGTGGTACAAATGTATTGTTGTGTTCGTTAATTACCGCAGACTCCATCTGGGTTAAAAACGCGCCAAATTCTGGCACCATAACACAATTATATCTATAAAGTAATTCCGCTATATAAAATTCCGTTCCCATAAAGACAAAGATTGCAAATATTACGCAAGTTCAAAACACCTGAGCCATCTTTTTATTAACATAAAATTTTATGTATTTTGTAAACAACTAAGCATGGGATACAAATGTCTAAAGATGAAATAATTGCACTTTTAAGATTACAGAACGCCCCCCATATAGGCGACATCTCAGCCAAAAAATTAATTGGGCATTGCGGGGGTGCCGAAGCTGTTTTTTCTAGTGGCACCTCATCACTTCTTAACATTGATGGCATTGGTAAACACACCTTAAAGGGACTTTTTGACACCGAACATTTAGAAGCCGCAGAGGAAGAGTATATTTTTATCCAAGAAAACAACCTGCAGCTATATCCCTTTACACACCCCCTCTACCCAGCTGCTTTAAAACATTGTATAGATGGTCCTATCTTGCTTTTTGGCAGGGGCAACATCAATTTAAATAAAAAAAGAATCATTAGTATAGTAGGCACTAGAAACATTACCAGTTACGGTGCGGCCTTCTGCGAGGAGCTCATAGCAGAGATTGCTCCCTTAGACCCTATTATCGTAAGTGGTTTTGCTTATGGGGTAGATATCTGTGCACAGCGGGCAGCCATAAAACACGGCCTACAAACTATAGGCTGCTTAGCCCATGGTTTAAATCAGATTTACCCAAAGGTCCACGAGTGTTTTGTAGGAGATGTAGAAAGGAATGGAGGCTTTTTAACGGAATTCTGGAGCACTTCACAACCAGAGAGGGAAAATTTCCTAAGACGAAATCGCATTATCGCTGGCACCAGCGAAGCAACCGTGGTTATTGAGTCGGCAGAAAAAGGGGGCAGTTTGGTAACCGCGGATATTGCCAACAGCTATAATCGCGATGTATTTGCGGTTCCCGGACGGGTGCAAGACCGATTTAGCATTGGCTGCAACAACCTTATAAAACAACAAAAGGCACAAATGATTACCTCGGCGGCAGATCTCATCTATATGTTGGGCTGGGAATTAGAGGAAAAACAACCACAAGCAATACAGAAGCAACTATTTGTGGAATTGGATGAAACGGAAAAGGATATTTACAACTACTTACAATTAGGCGGAAAAAAAATGCTGGATAACATCGCTTTAGATTGCAAGCTCCCCATCTTTAAAGCCTCCTCTACCCTTTTAAATATGGAAATGAAAGGGGTAATAAGACCGCTACCAGGAAAAGTTTTTGAAGCGATTTAAGTTTTAACCAAAATCTAAGGCACTTACCAATACATATTCCTGTTTAGGCCACCCGGTTACCTCCTTACAATCCGACCAAACGGTCTAAAATCCCTTCTTTCACCCCTAAAATGTAAATTATGTAAGCTTTTAACGATGAATTCCGTCAAAAAAAAGAAAAACCCACCACACCAATGAGGAGCAGTGGGTATACTTAAAGACCAAGCGGTCTTTTATTAGGTTTAGTACCCTACTTTATCTCTTACACGCAATAAGACCTCATCGGCTATTAGCTGAGCTTTTTTAGCACCCAACGCCAAGGCGGCATCCAACTCATCTAAGTTTGCCATATAGTAATTGAATTTCTCACGAGCCTCTCCAAAGCGCTCCAACACCACCTCGTACAAGGCTTGCTTGGCATGGCCATACCCGTAATTTCCCTTTAGGTAATTCTCGCGCATTTCTGCTACCTGACTTTCCGAAGCTACTATTTTATAAAGCGCAAATACATTATCCGTATCCGGATCTTTTGGATCTTCCATAGGCGTACTATCGGTTTGGATCCCCATAATCTGCTTCCTCAATTGCTTGTCCGTTTGAAAAAGACTGATTAGGTTCCCCTTGCTCTTGCTCATTTTGGCTCCATCGGTTCCTGGGATATACATGGTTTCTTCCTGCACCTTTCCCTGTGGCAATACAAAAGTGTCTCCTAACTGAGCATGAAACCTAGATGCCACATCGCGGGCCATCTCCAAATGCTGCATCTGGTCCTTGCCTACAGGCACAATCTCTGCGTCGTAGAGCAAGATATCTGCCGCCATTAGCATGGGGTAGAAAAACAAACCTGCATTTACATCATCCAAACGATCTGCCTTATCCTTAAAAGAATGCGCAAGGGTAAGTCTTTGATACGGGAAAAAACAACTTAGATACCACGCCAGTTCCGCCGTTTGCGGAATATCACTTTGGCGATAAAAAACAGTCTTGTTTATATCCAGTCCAAAGGCAAGCCAAGTAGCGGCCACCGCATAGGTATTATTCCTTAACTCCTCCCCATTTTTTATCTGGGTAAGAGAATGCATATCAGCGATAAAAAGAAAAGATTCGTTCTTCGGGTCGTTCGCCATTTCTATAGCTGGGAGAATGGCTCCCAATATGTTGCCCAAGTGCGGGGTTCCCGTACTTTGTATTCCTGTTAAAATTCGTGCCATCGTATTATTTTCAAAAGACTACAAAGGTAAAAGAAATCCTAAAAAGGAACTTATAATTATTATTTTTGATTTTATGATATCAATCCTAAGAAAAATAGGTCAGACCCTATATCGCATCTGGTTTTATTTGTTGGTAGCCCTACCCATTTTAGTAATGCTACCTTTTCTAGTTATTTTTACCATGTCCGAAAAAACCTATGCCCAGTTCTTTTGGCTGGCCCGAAACATTTGGGCAAATTGTATTTTATATGGCATGGGATGTTATCCTAAAATAAAAAGGGAACAGCAGTTGATAAAAGGAGAGAGCTATATGCTGGTGGCCAACCATACCAGTATGTTAGATATTATGTTGATGCTAAAGGTGAGCAAAAACCCCTTTGTATTTATTGGAAAGAAAGAACTGGTGAAAATCCCTCTATTTGGATTTTTCTACAAGCGGGTTTGCATAATGGTAGACAGGGAATGTACCAGAAGCAGGACGGCTGTTTATAGAAGGGCACAAAGAAGGTTAGACCAAGGCCTCAGCATTTGTATTTTTCCGGAAGGTGGGGTGCCAGACGAATCAATCCTCCTAGACAATTTTAAGGATGGCGCCTTTAAGATGGCTATTGCGCATAACATCCCCGTTGTTCCAATCACATTTTGCGATAATAAAAAACGGTTTTCATTCACCTTTTTTAGCGGGGGTCCCGGGAAACTGCGCACAAGAGTACACCGTTTTTTTGATACGGAACACCTGGGCTCCGAAGACAAAAATGAATTAAAGGAAGAGGTAAGAAAGGTTATCCTTAACGAGTTAAAGGCTAACTGCTCCCACCCGATAACCCCAAGTAGCATTTCCGTAAAACTATAACGCCTAAACCCAGACAGCGCATTCTTTCTTAAAACTTAAAGCTAAAACCGCTATACACCCCTAAAGAATAAGGGTTAAAACTCCCTGCCGTATCCTCAAACGTATTTAATTGATACTTGAATACCGGCTCTACGTTCAGCTTTAACTTACTATTAAATTCATAATTAAGCCCCAAACCAATATTGGTACTAAAGTTTACCGAATTGATATTATTGGCCTCTCCCAAGACCGTGGTCTTTCCGCTAGATTGTAACACCACCTCATTATCCGTTAGAAAAAGGGAACTGACCCCACCAATTAGGTTCACGCCAAACCTACTATCTACTAAGGTGTAATTAACCTCCAAGGGAACCTCTACATAGCCAATCTGCTGCCCCATGGTTCCCATACGGCTGGGACTTTTCCCGCTAACATCCAACGCAACTGGCACTCCCCCTTGCTGAATTCCTAAGTGGTTTCGGGTATCCCTAATAACAATGGACTGAGCAGTATTGGTATAATTAATATTTTCTAATTGGGCATGCGAAGGAGCATTAAAAGAGGAAGTAAAGGCAACATTATTGGTGTTGTATCCAAAATCTACCTTATGAACCCCTGAGCGTATGCTAATTTTTTTAGACACTTCATAGGCAACATTCACCCCATAACTAATGGTAACGCTACCAGTCTTGGAATTGGAGGCCAACATAGAATTTATAGGCGATCCTCCACCGATACCATTAAAATAAACAGGAGCCACACTTGGCCCAGCAGACCACTTACTCCCCTTAACTCCAGCAACAGCATTTTCTTCGGCCTGTTTTTCAATTTCATCCAGAAGGGATTTCTTCTTCAGATCCACCTCGGCTTGGGAAGTATCAATTGCCTTTGCCAATTGGCTTTGCTCTGCCAATCCATTAGTCTCCTCCCCTAGCGGAACCTGATTTCCGGTATCCATCAATTCTCGGTTGCCTTCCTTATTAGCATTTCCTTCTACTAGGTTCTGGTTGTCTGCCACCCCCATTTCTTTAGTCTCCCCGTCTGCGGGAAACACACTTGGGTCCTCAATATTGGTGCTCCTTGTAGCTACTCCTATATTAGTTGCGGACTGTTGGCCTTTTATCCCTTTCCCGGTCACCTCTAGTAATATAGACTCTTCCTTGTTCGCTTTCTGGGTATCAGTAAGTACGGGCGTCTCCTGCACCGCTTCATTTAAATTGTTTTTTGGAGCATCCTCTACCTCATCCACATCCTTAATTTCTACATCGGTAACGATAGGGCTTAGGGTAACCGAATCGAAAAATGGATTAATAGCCACAAATAGAAGGGCCAGAACAGCCGCAATGCCACCCAGTTTCCACCAAAGGGGAATCACCTTCCGAGACCTTTGTTTTTTATCCAAGGATGCCTCAATGGAGCACCAAATCCTTTCGTCTGGCACTTCTTGAAAGTCATTCAACTTTTCCTGGAATAATTTGTCTAATTTATTTTCACTCATATTTTCTGCACTTGGGGCATAGACACCTTTTACGGGCTTATCCCTCTATATATATCTTGGCCTTATTGGCTTCAATTTTTTCTTTTAATATTCCCCTCGCCCTCGCCAAATTGGATTTTGAAGTCCCTTCGGAAGTTCCAAGCATCTCGCTAATTTCTTTATGACTATATCCGTCCAAAACATATAGGTTAAAGGTAAGACGGTATTTATTGGGAAGTTCCTGCACGTAACGCAATAAGGTTTTTAGGTCCAAATCTACATAACCTGACTCTTCTACCGCCTCTTCCTCTATATTTTCGGATACCAATGGAAGGCTTTCCTCCTTTCTATATTTCTGCAGTACGGTATTAATGGCAATCCGCTTCATCCAACCCTCAAAAGACCCCTGATGTTTAAACTGATCTATCTTATCAAAGATGGTCATAAAACTATCGTGCAAGCTATCTTCGGCCTCCGTTTTATTGCGCGAGTACTTGAGACAAATACCGAACAGTATTCGGGAATAATCCCGATATAGCTGTTCTTGTGCTTGTCTATTCCCTTTTTTACAATTATTAATGAGCTCAACTAGATTACTCAAAATACAGATTGGGTTATGCTATTCCTTTGCCTGATCGGAGCTGTCCGAACCTACGGGAACCGTAATTTCTAAATACTCCGACTCACCATTTTCATTGTCACCAGTCCAAAATTTAAACAAATAAGGCTGATCGTACAACACTTCAAAGTTAAATGATGCCGTTACCTCATCCATTTTTTCGATACATTGGGAATCCTTATTCTCAATAACCGATCCAACAGCGACCACATTACGGGTGGTAAGCTCCTCTTTCACCACATCAAAACCTTCAAAATAAGTACAGCTATCAGGTCTAAAATACGATACTTTTATATTGTACACCTCACCCAATTCGAAGGATTCCGGCATTTCCACGGAATTAATCTTCAAAGCTTCAAAATGATAATTAATACCATCGTCCACAGAGCAGGAAGTCAATACAGAAAAAGTGGCAACCACCAATAAAAAGAGTAATCTTTTCATGTTTACACTACATTTAAAATGATTTGAGAAACCTTTGGCATCCCTTAAGCCTCCTTCTGAGGAGTAGGATAAAAACACCTTCAGTTTCAATACAATTCCTTTTTATTAGGTAGATGTGATTTAAAGCAATGGTTGCGTATGGGTAAAAAAAAAATCCCGAATAAATCGGGATTTTTTTAATTCTTATGAATTTACTGTTTTGATGGCGTCCACAATTTTGCCTTCTAGTTCTTCCAGCAATTCGGGATTGTCCAACAACAGATTTTTAACGGCATCTCTTCCTTGCCCAAGCCTGGTATCACCATAGCTAAACCAAGAACCGCTTTTCTTAATAATTTCGAACTCCACTCCCAAGTCAATGATCTCTCCTACCTTGGAAATTCCTTCGCCATACATAATATCAAACTCGGCGGTCCTAAATGGAGGAGCCACTTTATTCTTTACAATTTTCACCCTGGTTTTGTTTCCTTGCACTCCACCATCGGTATCCTTTATCTGGGTAGACCTCCTAATATCCAATCGCACAGAAGCGTAGAACTTAAGGGCGTTTCCACCAGTAGTAGTTTCTGGGTTACCAAACATCACCCCAATCTTCTCCCTTAACTGGTTAATAAAAATTACGGTACAATTGGTTCTACTAATAGAACCTGTTAATTTTCTAAGCGCCTGTGACATTAATCGGGCATGGAGTCCCATTTTGGAATCCCCCATCTCCCCTTCAATCTCACTCTTAGGCGTTAAAGCCGCCACGGAATCTATCACCACTATATCGATCGCTCCGGATCTAATAAGGTTATCGGCAATTTCCAATGCCTGCTCCCCGTGGTCTGGCTGGGAAATAATTAAGTTATCTATATCTACCCCTAATTTTTGGGCATAAAATCTATCAAAAGCATGCTCCGCATCAATAAATGCGGCTATTCCCCCATTTTTTTGGGCTTCTGCCATGGCATGCAAGGTAAGGGTAGTTTTACCGGAAGATTCCGGTCCGTAAATTTCAATAACCCTTCCTCGTGGGTATCCACCAACACCCAATGCAACATCCAATCCCAAAGACCCAGAGGATATTACCTCTACATCTTGGACTACGCTATCCCCCATCTTCATTACGGCTCCTTTACCGTAAGTTTTATCTAATTTATCTAGGGTTAGTTTTAATGCTTTTAATTTTGCTTCTTTTTCAGAACTCATCTTCGTATTGTATTAGGGTCGCTAAAATACCATTTCTTTTTGCATAATGCCATCTAAAAAGCGGATTTTATACGGGGTGATCTCTTAGCCTGCATGGTCCCTTAGGACACTTATGAACAAGAACCGTATTAGGCACGGGATCTTTAATCGGCTAGACAACACCTAACGCAAGCAACTGTAACCTAGCTACTTCAAAAATAAATCCAACTTTTTTTTTACCAAATACGCAACCTTTTTCAAATACTCACATCTAACTATTAACTAACTCAAATTAGGTTGCTTATTGTTTTTGGTAGGACAATAAGGGTTGAAGGTCAATATCACATCAAAAGTCTATGAAAAAGAGGTTTTGGTATTGACTAAATTAAAAAGGGTCTTGAACGTTCAAGACCCTTTTTTTATACCACAGCTCGCTCTGCGCGACTTAAAAATAGCTTAATTGCTTTTAAACCCTCCCTAGATGTCTTAATTTTGCACTTTTAATAATATCTTTTAACTTAAACTATTGGTATAGCATGCAACTGTACAATACACTAAGTGCAAAGGAAAGAGAAGTTCTTATAGAGGAAGCTGGGGAAGACCGGCTAACAATCTCTTTCTACAAATATGCACACATTGGCAATCCGGCCATTTTTAGAAATCACTTATTTATTCATTGGAACGAATTGGATGTCTTAGGCCGTATTTATGTGGCCCATGAAGGAATAAATGCCCAGTTGTCCGTTCCTGCAACAAACTTCACGAAGTTTAAGTCACACTTGGACAGTATTTCGTTCTTGGAAAACGTTCGTTTAAACATCGCCATTGAACAAGACAACAAATCTTTCCTTAAGCTAAAAGTGAAGGTTAGAAAGAAAATTGTAGCCGATGGACTAAACGATGCTACTTTTGATGTTACCAACAAAGGTATTCATGTAGATGCAGAGAAGTTCAATGCGCTTATTGAAGATCCAGATACCATTTTGGTAGATATGCGCAACCATTACGAAAGCGAAATTGGCCATTTTAAAAATGCCATCACCCCGGATGTGGATACGTTTCGGGATTCTTTGGACATCATTGAACAGGATTTGGCGGCCCATAAGGAAGACAAAAAACTGGTTATGTATTGCACCGGTGGTATCCGTTGCGAAAAGGCCAGTGCTTATTACAAGCACAAAGGTTTTCAACAAGTATATCAATTAGAAGGAGGTATTATAGAGTACACCAGACAGGTACAGGAGAAAAACCTAGAAAACAAGTTCTTAGGTAAGAATTTTGTGTTCGATCACAGGCGCGGGGAACGCATTACAGACCATGTAATTGCCAACTGCCATCAGTGCGGCGCTCCCAATGACACCCATGTTAACTGCGCCAACGAAGCCTGTCACTTATTATTTATCCAATGCGAATCCTGTGCGGAAAAGATGAACAATTGCTGCTCCAAGGAGTGTATGGACATACATGCCTTGCCTTATGAAGAGCAGAAAAAATTGCGGAGAGGTAAGGTAGTAAGCAATAAGATCTTTAAAAAAGGAAGGTCCGAAGTACTTACCTATAAGCGGTAGGGATCTAAATGTATCTAACGGCACTCTTTCTTTTCATCGCTTAAAAAAAACACTATCTTTACGGTTGATAAAAATTATGAACCTTTTTCGGTGACAGTATTACTTTCTTCACCGAACCAACATATTAATTATGGGTTGCAGCAGTTGTTCAACCGGTAAGGACGGACAGCCAAAGGGATGCAAGAACAATGGGACTTGTGGCACCGATGGCTGTAATAAATTGACGGTATTTGATTGGCTTTCCAATATGTCGCTACCAAATGGGCAAAAACCATTTGATTGCGTGGAAGTCCGCTTTAAAAATAGTAGAAAAGAATTCTTCAGAAATTCCGAAAACCTGTCACTTTCCATCGGGGATGTGGTGGCCACCCAGGCTGCCTCTGGACACGATGTAGGCATTGTTTCCCTTACGGGGGAATTGGTGCGGGTGCAGATGAAGAAGAAGAAAGAGGATTATAACAATCCCCAACTCCCTGTGGTGTATCGGAAAGCCACACAGAAGGATATCGATAAATGGCAAAAATGTAGAGACCGCGAAGAGGAAATAAAGAAGAGGGCCCGAGAAATTGCCATTCTTTTAAACCTGGAAATGAAAATTTCGGATGTGGAATTTCAAGGGGATGGTTCCAAAGCCACCTTTTATTATACTGCGGAAGATCGGGTAGATTTTAGGCAGTTAATCAAGGACATGGCCAAGGCATTCAGAATCCGCATAGAAATGCGGCAGATTGGCTATAGGCAGGAAGCACAGCGCCTAGGTGGGATTGGATCTTGCGGAAGGGAATTGTGTTGTTCTACTTGGTTAACCGACTTTAGATCTGTTAGCACCTCGGCCGCACGTTACCAGCAGCTTTCCCTAAATCCGCAGAAATTAGCCGGACAATGCGGAAAGTTAAAATGCTGCCTCAACTACGAACTAGATGTATATTTAGATGCCCTAAAAGATTTCCCTAGTCAAGATACCAGACTCTTCACAGAGAAAGGGGTAGCCTTTTGTCAAAAAATTGATATTTTTAAAGGATCCCTGTGGTTCTCCTATAAAAGCGATCCGGCCAATTGGCACGAGCTAACCAAAAATCAGGTTGCTGAAATAAAGGAGAAAAACAAGAAAAAGGAAAGTGTAACCAGTTTGGAGGAATACACCCTAACCAATGTGGAGCGCGATGAAAAAGTGTTCGAAAATGTAGTAGGACAGGACAGCCTTACGCGTTTTGACGCTCCCAAAAGATCTAGAAATAAAAAAAGGAGTAAAAAAAGAAGAAAGTCCAACTACAAAAAAAGACCTTCCAATAATGCTTAGAGGCATAGCGTTACTAATGCTGGTCAGTTTAATGGTTTCCTGTGACGGACAGACCGTTAAATCTGCCTATACCCCTACCAACAATGGGGTGTGGCACAAGGACAGCATAATTCAGTTTAACTTTTCCGGTCTAGATACGGTACAACCCTTTAATGTGTTTATCAACATTAGGAACGATCAGACCTACCCCTATAGCAATTTATTCCTTATTGCCGAGCTGCAAAGTCCGCTGGGCGACCTAGTAAGGGATACCTTGGAATACGAGATGGCCCGGCCCAATGGCGAATGGTTAGGGAGTGGCCACGGTAGTTTAAGAGAAAATAAATTGTGGTATAAGGAAAACATCGTTTTCCCAGCCTCTGGCGTATATACCTTAAAAGTTTCCCATGCCATGCGCAAAAATGGCCAAGTAGAAGGCATTGAAGCACTGGAGGGTATAACCGATGTAGGATACCAAATAGAAAAAATTAATCCGTAGGCCCATGGCGACCGCAAAAAAAACAACGAAAAAGAAAGGAAAAAGCTTCTCAAAATTCATCTTATGGTTCTGGATCCTGTTCATTACCGGAATCCTATCCGTGGTTTTGATATTCTATATTACCGCTTGGGGAGCTTTTGGCCCCATGCCAGAATACGAGCGTTTGGAAAACCCACAAACCAATCTCGCCAGTGAGATCATTTCCTCGGACGGGGAAACCCTGGGAAAATTTTACCTGGACGACAACCGGACGGATGTAAATTATGAAGACCTACCAAAGACTTTGGTACAAGCCCTAATTGCTACCGAGGATGCCCGCTTTTACCAACATTCCGGTATCGATGCTCGGGGTACTTTAAGAGCCGTTGTATTTTTGGGAAAAAGAGGGGGAGCAAGTACCATTTCACAACAATTGGCCAGACAACTATTTGTTGGGGTACGCTCTAAGAATTTATACGAGACCATTACTCAAAAACTAAAGGAGTGGGTCCTAGCAACTAGGTTAGAGCGCAGCTATACCAAAGAAGAGATCATCAAAATGTATCTCAATATTTATGACTTTAACTATAATGCCGATGGCATTCGGTCGGCTGCAAGAATTTATTTCGGTAAGGAGCCCAGTAACCTAAAGATTGAGGAATCGGCCGTTTTGGTGGGTATGCTAAAAAACTCTTCCTACTATAATCCCTTGCGAAGGGAAAAACTGGTATTGGATCGTAGAAATACCGTCTTGGCACAAATGGCCAAATACAACTATATCACGGAAAAGGAAAAAGACTCCCTACAGGCCTTAAAAATGGACATCAATTTTAGTCCGGAATCGCATAGGGAAGGGATTGCCACCTATTTTAGGATGTACCTACAAGGCTTTATGCGTAAGTGGATAGCAGAAAATCCCAAACCAGCCATCGAAGGGGAACGCGACAAATGGAATATCTATTTAGACGGTCTTAGAATCTACACCACCATTGATTCCCGTATGCAAAAAAATGCCGAAGAGGCCGTGGAGGAGCATATGAAACGACTACAGGCAGAGTTTTTCCATCAAAACACACCACAAAGGAACAAAACAGCGCCTTTTATAGAGGAATTTCCAGGAGAAATAGATCGTATCATGGAAAGAGGAATGAAAACCTCGGACCGTTGGCGAATCATGAAGGCGGAAGGCAAATCTGAAAAGGAAATCAGGGAATCTTTTACCAAGAAGACCGAGATGACCGTTTTTGATTGGAATAGTGAGACCATGGAGAAGGATACCATCATGACTCCCCTAGACTCCATTCGCTACTACAAATCCTTTTTAAGGGCAGCCATGATGTCCATGGAGCCACAAACAGGCCATGTAAAGGCATGGGTAGGCGGACTCAATTACAAGCATTTTCAGTACGATAATGTATACCAAGGAGCGAGACAGGTAGGATCTACCTTTAAGCCCTTTGTATATGCTGCCGCCATAGACCAATTAAGATTATCGCCCTGCGACGTGCTTCCGGACAATCAATATTGTATTGAAGCCAATAAACACGGAAACCCTGACCCATGGTGTCCTAAAAACTCCAATGCACAATATTCTGGGGAAATGCTTACCCTTAAGGATGCCCTAGCAAATTCTGTTAACACTATCACCGCCCAGTTAATAGACAAGGTAGGCCCCAAAGCGGTTATAGATATTGCTAAAAACCTGGGGATTACCGGCCACATCCCAGAGGTTCCCTCCATTGCCTTGGGTAGTGCAGACCTCAACGTTTATGAGATGGTGGGCGCCTATGGAGCCTTTGCCAACCAAGGCGTATATGTAAAACCGGTAATGGTTACTAGAATAGAGGATAAGAACGGGACCGTTTTATTCGAATATGTACCCGAGACTAGGGATGTGCTCAGTAAAGACGTATCCTATGCAATGATAGACCTTATGTCTAGCGTTACCCAGGGAGGATCCGGAACAAGGTTAAGAACCAGAGGTGCTGAAAAATGGAACAAGATGTACGATGAAATCATCACTGGGTATCCCTACGAATTTGACAATCCTATAGCGGGTAAAACAGGGACTTCCCAAAATCAGACCGATGGTTGGTTTATGGGAATGGTGCCTAATTTGGTCACCGGAGTATGGGTTGGTGGCGAGGATAGGGCCACCCATTTCAGAACCATCACCTACGGACAGGGAGCCTCCATGGCACTACCCATTTGGGGATTGTACATGAAAAAGAACTACGCAAACGAAGAATTGGGAGTTTCCAAAGGCGAATTTGAAAAACCTGAGGAATTATCTATCAACGTAGATTGTAGCAAAACCACCGAAGAAGAAGAACAGGATATAGACATGGAAGACGATCTGAATTTCTAGGATCTACCTCCTATCATTTAATAAAGACGCCCTAGCTTTTTACCGAAAGTTAAGGGCGTTTTTTGATTAAAATCCCGTATTTTAGGAGAAAGGAAGCAACGAATAAATGAACCACCTATAAAATATGGCTTAAATGATACGGAAAACAGTAGCAAACGTAGAAGAGGCACTCAAGGGTGTCCAAGATGGAATGACACTAATGCTTGGCGGATTCGGATTGTGTGGTATCCCCGAAAATGCGATCTCAGAATTAGTAAAAATGGGCATCAAGGACCTCACCTGCATATCCAATAATGCCGGGGTAGACGATTTTGGGCTAGGACTGCTATTACACAAAAAACAGATTAAAAAAATGATATCGTCCTACGTAGGCGAGAACGACGAGTTTGAACGACAAATGCTCAGTGGGGAATTGGATGTAGAGCTTACTCCACAGGGCACCTTGGCAGAAAAATGCAGGTCGGCACAAGCAGGCTTTCCCGCTTTTTACACTCCAGCAGGCTATGGGACCGAAGTGGCAGAAGGAAAGGAAACCAGGGAATTTAACGGTAAAATGTACGTGCTAGAAGAAGCTTTCAAGGCCGATTTTTCCTTTGTAAAGGCTTGGAAAGGCGATGAGGCAGGTAATCTCATATTTAAAGGAACCGCCCGTAATTTTAATCCCGTTATGTGCGGCGCTGCGAAGATTACAGTAGCAGAAGTGGAAGAGTTACTTCCCGCAGGTTCCCTAGATCCCAATCAAGTACATGTTCCCGGTATCTTTGTACAACGGATCTTTCAAGGCACCAATTACGAAAAACGCATTGAGCAGTTGACGGTTAGAAAAAAAGGATAAGAAATGTAACAATGAAATCAATTTAGCAATGTAGCAATGAAAAACTAAATTAATGTGGAAATGTGACAAATTGGAGATGTGCCATGAAAACCAATGTAGAAGTATATTAACAACATCAATGTAGCAATGAAAAACTAAATTAATGTGGAAATGGAAGTCAATGTAGCAATGTGAAAATGGAATAAGGTAACAATGAGGCCTTGAATTAGTGTGAAAATGTTACAACGGAAGTCAATGTAGCAATTAAATACTAAAACCATGTGGAAATGCACCGATAGATACTAATATTAATATAGTAATGAACATTATTATTACTATGGAAATTTTAAACAATATAGAAATGTAACTATTCATTATTTTATCAAAATGCTAAAAAAGGAAAATATTGCAGTTACAAAGTCTATCAACTGTGCACTTATGATTATTGATTTCTGTGAACGTCTAAAAAAAGAAGAAAAGTATGTTGTAGCAGGACAATTATTAAAATCGGGAACCAGTATAGGAGCAAATGTTCATGAAGCTCAAAATGCTGAAAGTAGGACTGACTTTATACACAAAATGAAAATCGCCGTAAAGGAATTGGAAGAAACCAAATATTGGCTTATTTTATGTGAAAGGTCACCATCTTATCCTTTCGACAAAAACCTGAAGAAAAACATTGATGAATTAGGATTGATATTATATAAAATCATAAGCACCAGTAAAAGGAATTTATAGTAGATTTTTTCAATAGTCAATGAGGATAGCCAGTTGCTATATAATTTCATTAATAAATTGATACATTGGTAAATCATTACATTAATTATGTTGGACAAAAACGGAATCGCAAAGCGAATAGCAAAAGAAGTAAAGGACGGATATTATGTAAACCTGGGAATTGGCATACCCACTCTGGTGGCTAATTTTGTTAGGGATGATATTAGCGTAGAGTTTCAAAGTGAGAATGGCGTTTTGGGCATGGGGCCCTTTCCACTGGAAGGGGAGGAGGATGCCGATATAATAAATGCAGGTAAACAAACCATCACCACCTTACCGGGAGCCTCCTTTTTTGACTCTGCGACGAGTTTTGGAATGATTCGGGGGAAACATGTAGACCTCACCATCCTAGGCGCTATGGAAGTCGCTGAAAACGGAGATATAGCCAACTGGAAAATACCAGGTAAAATGGTGAAGGGAATGGGGGGCGCTATGGACTTGGTTGCCTCTGCAGAAAACATCATAGTCGCCATGATGCATACCAACCGCCAAGGAGAATCTAAATTATTAAAACGCTGCAGCTTACCACTCACTGGGGTAGGATGTGTTAAGAAAATAGTAACCAATTTGGCCGTGCTAGAAGTTGTTTCCAACGGTTTTAAACTCTTGGAAAGGGCGCCTGGAATTACGGTAGAGGAAATAAAAAAAGCCACCCAAGGGAACTTAATTGTGGAAGGAACCATCCCTGAAATGGAACTCTAAAACAGGGGTTACCCATTACACCTCAACCACTTACACAATTAACTCACAACAAATACCATGGGTTTCACAACAAATAGTATTGGAACTACCTAAGATCTAGTATATTGATCCTATCATATAAACATACCTACGACAATCAATTACTCTAAAACTTAACCACCATGGACGCCCAAATGAATCATGCCCCAACCCAAGAAAAAATTCAGGTTTATCAGAACGACTTCTATCAAGGAACCCTAAGATTAATCAAAAAGTTATTTATGCTTTAAGATAGCAAACCCCACTTATAAAACGGCAATGCATCACAGCTTGCCGTTTTTTGTTTTTAAGACAGCCCGTAAAATATTATTTTTAATATAAAATAATATATGGAGCTAACCCTATCCCTTTGCACCCTTAAGAACTTAGACACCCTGATAGCCATAGGGAAACGCACCTTTACGGAATCGTTCCAAGAACAGAATAATCCGGACGACTTTAACGATTACTTGGAATCGGCCTTTAGTAAAGCGACCATTTTAAGTGAACTGAAAGATCCCAACACCTCGTTTTATTTTGTTTATAGGGGCACCATAAAGGTAGGGTACTTTAAAATTAACAAAGCTGCATCCCAAACGGATATTAAGGACGACAATGCCATAGAACTGGAGCGCATTTATGTACTAAAGGAACATCAGGGGCAGCGTATTGGCAACTACATCTTAAACTGGGTTATGGATTATGCCCGCTCCAAAAACAAAAGATATGTATGGCTGGGGGTTTGGGAACGCAATGCCAAGGCCATCGATTTCTATAGACGGTATGGATTTGTAAAGTTTGGAACACACCCCTATTATATTGGCAAGGATCGGCAAACGGACTGGCTAATGCGGTACGATTTATAGCGCCATCCAAGGAATATCCATCAGCTTCCCTTATCCGAAACAACGACTACCCCATAACTGCAAATTGAGAAGCTACTTGTATTTTTTGGCAACCTTTTGCTAGGAGATACCAAGCCAATAACAGCACGTCTAGCAAGCTATTATTGTATAGACACCCTTAAACTAGGCCACACATCACAACCACTATTAAAGTGGCCTATTTTAGTTTTCTTGCCTTATACCTGCCCCTTTTCATGACAAATTAGGATCCATACTCCTCAAATGAGAGATGACCGATTGCAAACAATGATCAAATTCCTTGGAGATTTGTTGTGCCCAAAATCTAAACACCTTATATCCCAATTCCTTCAAAGCCCCATTCACTTCCTCATCCCGTTGGATATTACGCTCTATTTTTGGAATCCAAAACTCCCTATTGGTCTTAATCTTTTGTTTTCGCTCCCCCCAATTATATCCATGCCAATATTCACCATCAATAAAGATCACCGTTTTATACTTATTGAGTACAATGTCCGGCCTTCCTATTAATTTTTTATAATCGATCCGGTACCTATAACCCGCCCTCCACAACGCCTTTCTAAAAGCCAACTCGGGCTTTGTGTCCTTAGCGCGTATCTTACCCATTATTTTGGAGCGTTCAGGAGTAGTATAAAACCCCGATTCCTCGTTAAAGCGAGGGACTATAATCCGATTAGGTGGATACTTTTTGGGCATATTTAAAGATAAAAAATATTATTCTGAATAAATAGCTCTAGGGGTATCCTAAAATTTTTCTACGTACCAACAATAGAATCGCAACCCATGGCATACGGAATTATAGCAACAAAAAAATCCCAAGCTCCAGTAATTGGTGCTTGGGATTCAGTGTTTTAATGATCTATCTACAGGAGGGGATGACTACCCCTTTACATTCGCCTTAAAATACTCTCTATTTAATCGAGCTATATTCTCCAAGGAGATCCCTTTTGGGCATTCTACCTCACAAGCGCCCGTATTGGTGCAGTTTCCAAAACCTTCAAGATCCATTTGTGCCACCATATTCTTCACTCGGTCCACAGCTTCTACCTGTCCTTGTGGCAATAGGGCGTACTGGGATACTTTGGCTCCTACAAACAACATAGCTGAAGCGTTTTTACAGCTGGCCACACAGGCACCACAACCGATACAGGTAGCTGCATCCATCGCCTTGTCCGCTGCGTGCTTATCAATAGGAATAGCATTCGCATCCTGGGTATTTCCGGAAGTGTTCACGGAAATATACCCTCCTGCTTGCTGTATTCTTTCAAAGGAACTACGATCTACCACCAAATCCTTGATCACCGGAAAAGCTTTGGCTCTAAACGGCTCTATGGTAATGGTATCGCCATCCTTAAAGGAACGCATGTGCAATTGGCAGGTGGTAATGCCTTTATCCGGACCATGGGCCTCGCCATTAATGTGCATGGAACACATCCCACAGATACCTTCCCTACAATCGTGATCAAAGGCAACCGGTTCTTCTCCCTTATTGATGATCTGTTCATTTAAGACATCCATCATCTCCAAGAAAGACATGTCTTTAGAAATATCAGACACTTGGTAATCTACCATTCTACCCTTGTCCTGAGATCCGTTTTGTCTCCAAATTTTTAATGTAAGATTCATATGTTAAGTATTGAGTATTGAGTATTGAGTATTAAGATTTCTTCTATCCTCTAATCTGTCAACACTACTTATTTATAACTCCTTTGTTTCAATTCTATATCCTTAAACTCCAATTCTTCCTTGTGTAGAACGGCATCGGAGGGTTCCCCCTTGTATTCCCATGCGGCCACAAAGGCAAATTCGGCGTCGTTACGCTTAGCCTCTCCTTTTTGCTCTCCTTCTAGCTCCACGGACTCTTCCCTAAAATGCCCGCCACAGGATTCCTCCCGCATCAGTGCGTCCTTGGCAAACAATTCTCCAAGCTCCAAGAAATCGGCCACACGACCCGCTTTCTCCAATTCCGGGTTCATTTCATCGGCTCTACCAGGTACTTTTACGCTTTTATAGAACTCCTCACGGATTTCCTTGATTTCTGAAATAGCCTTCTTTAAATCGGTCGCGTTCCTAGACATACCGCATTTATCCCACATTACCTTACCTAGTTTCTTATGGAAATAATCTACGGAATGGGTTCCATTATTGTTGATAAATGCATTGATCCGATCTTTCACTGCTTTTTCAGCTTCATCAAATTCTGGCGTATCCGTTGGTATCTTCCCGGTCCTAATTTCGTGAGACAGGTAGTCTCCAATAGTATAAGGTAAAATAAAATACCCATCGGCCAAGCCTTGCATTAGCGCGGAAGCCCCCAAACGGTTAGCACCGTGATCGGAGAAGTTAGCCTCCCCAATACAGTACAGCCCCTCCACAGTAGTCATTAGGTTATAATCTACCCAGATACCACCCATAGTATAGTGCGTAGCAGGATAAATCATCATTGGGGTCTTATATGGATTTTCATCCACAATTTTTTCGTACATCTGGAAAAGGTTCCCGTATTTAGCTCTTACGATTTCCTCTCCCAATTCGGTAATTTTTTCTTTGCTAGGATTGGTTAATCCATGAAGTTTTGCCTGCTCGTTTCCATAACGCTCAATAGCTGATTGGAAATCTAGGTAAACCGCTTCTCCTGTAGCATTTACCCCATAGCCAGCATCACATCTTTCCTTGGCTGCCCTAGAGGCAACGTCCCTTGGCACTAAGTTTCCGAAGGCTGGATATCTTCTTTCCAAATAATAATCCCTTTCCTCCTCACTTAGGTCAGTAGGTTTCTTCCTTCCCTCCCTAATAGCCAGTACATCTTCCATCTTTTTGGGAACCCAGATCCTTCCATCGTTACGAAGCGATTCTGACATCAGAGTCAATTTGGACTGATAATCGCCAGAACGAGGAATACAGGTAGGGTGAATTTGGGTGTAGCATGGGTTGGCAAAGAAGGCTCCTTTTTTATGTATTTTCCACGCTGCGGTAGCATTGGATCCCATGGCATTGGTGGAAAGGAAATACACGTTTCCATATCCTCCGGTAGCGATTACCACTGCATGTGCAGAATGGCGCTCTATTTCTCCGGTTACCAGGTTACGGGCAATAATACCCCTTGCCTTTCCATCAATTTTTACCACATCCAACATCTCGTGTCGGTTGTGCATTTCTATTTTTCCACGGGCAATCTGCCTGTTCATGGCAGAATAGGCACCTAACAGCAATTGCTGTCCTGTTTGTCCTTTGGCATAAAAGGTACGGGAAACCAATACCCCTCCAAAAGAACGGTTGTCCAACAGTCCCCCATAGTCACGCGCAAACGGCACCCCTTGGGCAACACATTGGTCAATAATATTTGCAGATACTTCTGCTAAACGATATACATTCGCTTCTCGGGACCTATAATCGCCCCCTTTTACAGTATCGTAGAAAAGGCGGAAGGTAGAATCCCCATCCCCCTGGTAATTTTTAGCCGCATTGATCCCTCCTTGGGCAGCAATAGAGTGTGCCCTACGCGGTGAATCTTGATAGCAAAATGCTTTTACATTATATCCCAGCTCCGCCAAGGTTGCCGCAGCAGAACCTCCAGCCAACCCGGTCCCAACCACAATAATATCTATAGAGCGTTTGTTGGCGGGATTAACTAAGTTAATCTTATCCTTATAGTTTGTCCATTTATCCTTTAATGGCCCTTCTGGTACTTTAGAATCCAATACAGACATAGGTTTGTAGTATTATATTAATGGTTGAAATGGTGAAAAAGTGCAATGAAAATAAATCCTAATGGAATTAGGATAGCATATGCTTTTCCAAACCCTTTTAATCCTCTTGTGTATTTGTTATTGGCACCCACCGACTGAAATGCAGAACTAAATCCGTGTAACAAGTGAAGGGAAAGAAATACAAACCCTACACAGTAAAGTGCTACCCTCCAAATAGGAACAAACTTATGGGTTAGTTCCTCATAATATCGATAATCGCCATTCGGTAGCAACCCCGACATATCCCCTTGGATAAATTTGGTGTTGATTTCCGGAAACCAGAAATCGATAAAGTGAATGACTAAAAATATCAGAATAAATCCGCCACTCCAGATCATGTTTCTACTCATCCAAGTAGCATTGGCAGCGCCATTGTTGCGAACATACTTAACCGATCGGGCGTTCCTGTTTCTGATTTCCAGGATAAAACCCATCACAAAATGAAAAATAACCCCAAAGAGTAAGATTGGCTGCAATCCAAACTGGACTAATGGGTTAGTTCCCATAAAATGGGAGATTTCGTTAAAAGCATCCGGATTGAATACGGAAAGAATGTTAATTGCAAAATGTTGAACGATAAAAATCATCAAGAAAAAAGCGGAAAGTGCCATAGCGTACTTTCTGCCTATTGAGGAGTTAAAAAATCCACTCATTACGTTAGTTGTTTTAAATACAAATCTACTCTACAAAGCAGTTATTAACAAACTTTGTTTGCTTAATGTCTCATATTTAGAACCAATTTAAAGAAAAGGTTCCATTTTAGGAGAGACTTAGCCCTAAAAAGAGGGCTAGCCTATAAAAATACCGATTGTCCTAAAAAATTAAAAGAAACAGATTCCAAGCTGCATTTCACAGCACATCAATCGGAATTGTAAACAACACTTTCTTAATCCTTTACAGCACCTCACCTAAATAAATCTATAATACCTAAAACTTATACATCCCAATTAAGACCTTCCGTATTTATTATGCAATTCTGAAATAAAACTTTCTGCCTGCACTTCCAATACGGACTGAGCCATTAGAATTGCCTTTTCCACTATGGCAGTATTTCCTGAGTTACTAATATCTCGGGTAGCTTCAATTGCCTTTAGGTACCAATCTGCCCACGCCTCTATAATTTGCTCCTCATCTTTTGGTGAGGCTCCATTCTTTACAGCGGCTTCACTCAATAAAAACTCTGTCGCCAAACGCTCTGTACCGGCCTCTTTCAGTAGCTCAATGAGGTCAACAGCCGTATAACTATCCCCATTCACCAAGGTAAGGGCACTCGCCAGCGCCGCCGTACTAACATTTCTAAGTGTTTCCTTAGACACCTTGTCCATGGTATCATTATCCGTATGATAAAATTCATCCGTAAAATGCCAAAGCAATAAGCCTGGTATATTGGCCCTTAAGAAAGGCATATGATCACTGCCCCCTTCATAGGGATTGGTTTTCACCACCCAATTAGCAAACTTGCCCTGATCTTTAAAGTTGTGCAGAATAAAATCATTTAAATAGTGGGGCTTCATATCCTCTAGGCTAAGCACTCTCCCACCCCATTCCGAATGCTGGTCCTTCCCTCGGGTCCAAATAGCACTGGGATCTGGCATTTTCTCAATTAAGAAACTACCCCCTGTTAATGCGGTGTTTTGCCCTACCATATCTAGGCTAATTCCCCATTTAATATTTTTTGCTCTCGCTTCATCCTCAACGATATACCGATTGGTAGATATAATCTCATCCCCCCATAAAAAGGTGATACTCCTGTAGGCATCTATGGTCTCGGAAGCTATGAGTTTGGCTGTGGTGATAGCCATTTCTAACTGGGCACCTACCCCAGATGCATTGTCATTTGCTCCAGGCTCCTGCACGTGTGCACTAAAAACGAGCCGTTCTTCCGGTAGTTCGGCCCCTCTAATATCGGCCACTAAGGTTAGGTCTTCCGAAGCATATAACCTGGTATCCACTTTCACCCTGGCACGTACCGGTCCGTTTTTCATGGCCGACACTAAATTCTCCTTAGCCTCATAAGATAAGGCTATAGCCCATTTATTATCAGGATGGTAAGCTAGGCTCCGAAATTGGATGGAGGTCCTGTTTTTTTCTGGCTGTAAATAGCTAGGATTGTTATAACTCAACATTCCCAATGCGCCCTGTTCCAACACCCCTTGTTTATAGATTTCCGATACGCGTCTGGTATCCGTATATATAATTTTCCCTCGTACCGATTGGTTTTTTAATTCCTCCGCATCTGCAATATAGACCACCTCCCCAACAACTCCATTTTTAGGAGTAGCCGCAGAATTTATATAGACCATGTTCCGATTAGTAGCCTGACTAAGCAAGGGAGAAGAAGCCCCCACAAGACTTAACTCCGCATCCACTGGCTCCCAAGTAGGATGTTGAAGGGGCCGCTTTTCTACCCTATAAGTAAATCGGTCCAAAGCCGTTGCTTTTTCCTCCAGTACATAACCAGCAGCTTCCAACTCGGAGGCCAGCTTAAAAATACTTTTATCAAAGCCCGAGTTGCCCACTACCCGCCAGAATTGGGATACGTAAGCGGTGGTTTCATATGCCTTCTCTCCGTTAATGTTCTCTCGCAACAATTTAAAATAATCCTCGGTAGTAACCGCCGAACTTTTTTCTTGGGACCAGCCCATATTCATCGCGAGGAAAAAGAAAAAAACTAACTTTTTTGTCATATCAACATATTATTATAAACCGAAAGCCACCTTCACATGCGTACAGTTGGCCAAGGTGGTAAAAACCTTGCCGAAGATAGGATATTTTGAAATTTTGCAGAATGGAAGACCTTCTTTTTAAAATGATTTGCTCCTTCTTGGCATTAAGCCTATCCTATTTCATAAATTTGCAAACATAATTAAAAACTGGTGCATAGTAATTAGGGGTTGCCGCCCTTTGTGCGGAATGATGACAACGCCACGTTCCCGCCCAAATAATTTTGGCAAGACCCTATGCCCATAAAAATATATCAGATGAAGTACGAGCAAATACCACAACAACTATTCGTGAAGAACCGCAAGAAGTTCATGGCCCAAATGAAGCCTAACAGCATTGCAGCATTCAATTCCAACGACATATACCCAATGGGTGCGGATAGCACCATGCCTTTTGAGCAGGATCGGGACCTTTTTTATTTAAGTGGTGCAGATCAGGAAGAAACCATTCTTTTACTTTTCCCGGATGCCCATGACAAAAAGCATAGAGAAGTATTATTTGTAAGAGAAACCAATGCCCATATTGCGGTATGGGAAGGCGCTAAACTCACAAAGGAAAAAGCGACCGAGGTATCTGGAATAGAATCCATTTACTGGCTTACGGAATTTGACAAGGTATTCTTTGACCTAATGACCGAAGCAGACACCATTTATTTCAACACCAACGAACACTATAGACAATCGGTGGAAACCCAAACAAGGGAAGACCGATTTATAGAAAAGGTAAAAAAGGAATACCCTGCACACAATTGGGCAAAGAGTAATCCCATCCTACAGGAAATTCGAGGTGTTAAGGAGCCAGAGGAGATTGCGATTATACAAACGGCCTGTAACATCACCGAAAAAGGCTTTAGACGCTTACTACCTTTTGTAAAGCCAGGCGTATGGGAGTATGAAATTGAGGCTGAATTACTACATGAGTTTATCCGAAACCGATCCAAAGGATTTGCCTACACCCCTATTATTGCCTCTGGGAACAATGCTAATGTATTACATTACATAGAAAACAACAGGCAGTGCAAGGACGGCGACCTTTTGTTAATGGACGTAGCTGCAGAATATGCTAACTACTCCAGTGACCTTACCCGTACCATTCCCGTAAATGGAAGATTCACCCCTAGACAGAAGGAAGTATACGAAGCGGTTCTAAGAGTAAAGAATGAAGCTACTGCCATGTTGGTGCCAGGAACCATGTGGGCAGAATTCCACAAGGAAGTAGGTGATATAATGACATCGGAATTATTAGGACTAGGATTGCTAGACAAGGCCGATGTTCAAAATGAGGACAAGAATTGGCCTGCCTACAAAAAGTACTTTATGCACGGTACCAGTCACCACATAGGGTTAAACACCCATGACTATGGCCTGTTAAAATCCCCTATGAAAGCAAATATGGTATTTACCGTTGAGCCAGGCATCTACATCCCAGAAGAAGGTATGGGAGTTAGATTGGAAGACGACGTGGTAATCCAGGAAAATGGTGCCCCATTTAATCTAATGGCCAATATTCCGATTGAAATAGAGGAGATTGAAGAACTGATGAACACTAAGGGATAAGAAAATTCACAGCATAGCAATTCTAAAAGAGCCAGCGAACTGGCTCTTTTTTATTTTAAACACTTTTACGCTCCAATTCCGCTCTTGGAACTAGTGGCCTTATCAAGGACATTCGCAATTATAAATGCCACCAACGCAGGCAGCACCCATCCTAATTGATAATCACTAAAGGGAATCCACCCAAAAATATCGGTATTTATATCCACAAAGCTTAAGGTTCCCAAAAAGTCGGGAATACTAAAGACAAAGGTCGCCAGCACAACTTTTTTAAATACCCTGGGAGACGCCCATCTATCCGGGACTAGATTTAACAGGATCAACACAATGGTAATAGGATAGATAAACATTAGTGCTGGCAAGGCAATAGTTATAATATATCCCACATTAAACTGCCCTATTAAGATTCCTAGCAAACAGCCAATGATTGCCGTGGCTAGATATCCGTAATACCATCGCGAGAATTTTGCCTTAATAAAATCGGCCGCCCCAGTTACAATTCCCACTGCGGTAGTAAAACACGCCAAACTTACCAAGATGCTTAAGAAAATATTAGCCGTATTCCCTAGCGTTAAACTACTTATTCCGGTAAGTAGTTCGGTTCTACTGACACCCTCCATAAAATGATCTTGTTGCAATGCTCCGGTAAGTATCAGCCCCGCATAAATCAAGAACAGCGCGAGTCCGGCCAACCAGCCCGATCTTTTAATTAATCTTTTTTTGGCCTCGTAGGGCGCCTTGGACCTTAGGTTAATAGAAACAATGATAACACCTCCAACCACCAATGCCGCAATAGCATCGAACGTCTGGTATCCTTCCAAAATACCGAGGCTCAACGGATTCACAATAGACGATTTCTCAAATGCAAAATCGAGGTCCATTATAGTGATTCCTATGATGGCCAACAATATAAATATGATAGCAGGAGTAAGTAGTTTACCAAGAATATCCAAAATTTTGGAACGATTCATTACAAACACAAATACCAGAGAAAAATAAAGGATACTTGTAGTTAGGGACGAAACATTAAAGAATGGCTGTATGGCAATTTCATGGGTTACTGATGCGGTACGCGGGGAGGGAAGGCCAACAGCTATAGCATAAATTGCAAAGGAATAGACCATACTAAAGGCTGGAGACACCTTCTTTCCAAAATCGAATATAGTCCCTTGCAATTTCGCATGAGCCAGGATTCCAAAGATGGGCACCAAGACTGCCGAAATGGCAAAGCCCCAGGCCACCAACCACCATAATTCCCCAGATTTGAAACCCAAAAAAGGGGGTAAGATTAGGTTGCCCGCCCCAAAAAATAGGGAAAACATAGCAAAAGTAGTAATCAGCGTCTCTTTATTCTTAAGCATACTGGCAAATTTCGGCGAAAGATAGGATAAAAACCAATTAGTATAAAACTTAACTTCAGCTTCAATAAACAACCGTTCATCGAAAACATGTGTATTTTGCAGGTAAAATCAAAAAAAGATATAAGACACACTCAATAATTTTTAAATTAACCCGTTAGAGTGTTGTTAAGCATGAAAAGTATTGCTTTAACCACCAACCAATACGTTTAATATACAGCTACGGATCCAAACCCGTATCATCCCCAACTAACCCCCAACATTATGAAAAACAACATCAACCACTACGCCAACAGACTTAGCACCTTTTTCTGCGCTATTTTTGGACATCATTATGCAGTGACCAAGATTATTACCTCCCACATTAAGGAGTACCAATGCGTTCACTGTAATAAGGAAGTCACTACGGATGCCAATGGCAATCTCTCCGAACTGACCCCTAAACAACAGGATATCAATAATACCTTGCAGTACATTTACCAAAAAAGACATGGGGCAGACCAACAGGTTGCATAGCCACTAAAGGCTACCCACCATCGGCGGAGTAGACTGATAACGACTAACATTCCTGAAGATAGAAGGCCTAAGATTTGTTTAAACTGTCCCCCCCCCTAGACAGCAACAATAAACCAGCCATCAGTTTTCGGGAATTTTTTGTTTAGGTAAAGGAGTTCCACCCCTGGGCGGTTATTGGAATCTTAGTATTGGCACGGGAAATTAAATGAGCTCCTTCCTTGTGATCTGTCATATGTCCAATTACCGAAAAATGGGGATTCCCCTTTATCTTAGGGAAATCTTTTTGATCTATGGTAAACAACAGCTCATAATCCTCTCCTCCACTCAGGGCTACCAACGTACTGTCAATTTTAAACTCTTCACAGGCCGAAATAACGGTTGGATCCAGTGGAATTTTATCTTCATACAGATTACACCCCACCTCACTTGCCTTACAAATATGCAATATCTCTGAGGAGAGCCCATCACTAATATCAATCATGGCAGTAGGTTGAATTTCCAATTTTGCCAACAAGCCTTTTACATCCTTTCTGGACTCAGGCTTTAACTGTCGCTCTATGATATAGGTATAGGGAGAAAGATCGGGTTGGTTGTTGGGATTCACCTTAAACACTTCTTTTTCCCTTTCTAACACCTGCAGACCACAATACGCTCCGCCCAAATCACCAGAAACCACCAACAAATCATTGGGCTTAGCCCCACTTCTATAGGTAATATCGGCCTCGTTTGCTTCCCCAATGGCCGTTACACTAATGATCATCCCTTTGGTAGAAGAAGTAGTGTCTCCGCCAATTAAATCTACTTTATAAATTTTTGCTGCCAAGGCCACGCCAGCATAAAACTCCTCCAAAGCTTCCAGGGGGAACCTATTGGAAACCGCAATAGACACCGTAATTTGAGTTGCTACGGCATTCATGGCGTATATATCCGATAAGTTCACCATTACCGACTTATAGCCCAGGTGCTTCAAGGGCATATAACTGAGATCAAAATGCACTCCTTCTACCAGCATATCCGTAGAAACCACCACCTTTTTATCGCTAAAATGGAGCACAGCGGCATCATCCCCGATTCCTTTTACGGTAGAACTTTGTTGTATTTCAAAGTTTTGAGTAAGGTGCTGGATTAATCCAAATTCTCCCAGCTCCTCTAGACTTGTCTTTTCTTGATTCTTATCTTCTAACATGCTGCAAAAGTAAGGAGGAAATTTATTTATTGCCCCTTTTGCGCTAAATATTGAGAGGAGGCGCCTATATTTTAGAAATACTATTTTATTCATTACTCCCCTAAGACTACCTGCCGCAATTTAACAGGTATTTTGTACTGCAAGTCGGTAGCAAGGTCGCTTACAAAATAAAACGCCAGCCTTTTCAAGAAAGACTGACGTTTATATATTCTAATTACGGGAGTTCCTAACCCAAGGAGTAGCCTTCCCTATAATTTCGTTTCACGTATTTATTGGCGGCATCAAAATTGCTCACCTTCATATTTTCTGCATCCCACAGAAGTCGCTTTCTACCATAATACTGAGAACCACCGCTCCAGAACCCTTTGTTTTCTGCATTAGGATCTACCTCAAAATAGGCCTTAAGCGCCAAGTTCCCAATAAGGATACTTTCGGTAAAAGGACCAGCATAAT
Source organism: Arenibacter lacus (assembly GCF_008711145.1). Classification (NCBI taxonomy): domain Bacteria; kingdom Pseudomonadati; phylum Bacteroidota; class Flavobacteriia; order Flavobacteriales; family Flavobacteriaceae; genus Arenibacter; species Arenibacter lacus. The sequence continues at coordinate 5,834 of NZ_VVIN01000003.1, read as the reverse complement.
CGAAAGAAGAACTGGTTTCCGCATTTTCGTAGCCGGCCATACAAGCATTTACCCACTGCAAGTAGTGTCCTTCAGGCACCCTGGCTATGGTTTCTTCCACTTCAAACTGTTCGTTTAAGCTTAAGGGAAGCAATCTAGGATTAGCTCCATAACAATCTGCCATTAACTTTCCTTTGGTGCCTATAAATAGCACACCACCATCCCAGTTACCCATTGGCTCGTCATCGCCCATTTCCTCTGGACGCTCTGGAAGCAATCCGCCATCCATCCAGGTAACCTTTACTTTCCCTTTACCATCGGTTCTAGGGTAGCTTAGGTGTATTTTACTGGAGTTGGGGAAGCTTTTTGGGTAATCGGCAGTTTCAAACTTCCCTTTAAAGGAATCGGACACACTACACTCTACTTGGTCTGGGTATAGAATGGGGAGAATTCTATAAACTGGGTCCATAATATGGCAAGCCATATCCCCTAGGGCACCCGTTCCAAAATCTGACCAGCCCCTCCAATCAAACGGAAGGTACGCATCGTTGTAATCGCGCATTTCTGCAGTGCCCAACCACAGATCCCAATTAAGCCCCTTGGGAATCCGGTCTTTTTTAGTAGGTGTTTGCAAGGCTTGGGGCCATATAGCCCTATTGGTCCAACATTTAACGGTATGCACTTCTCCAATGATCCCGGTATCGTAAATCTCCTTCATTTTTCGGACTCCATCCCCGGAGCCTCCTTGGTTCCCCATCTGGGTAACCACCTTGTATTTTTTAGCCGCTTCGGTAAGCATTCTTGCTTCCCAAATATCATGGGTCAACGGTTTTTGAACATACACGTGCTTCCCCATCTGCATGGCCATATAGGCCTGAACTGCGTGATTGTGATCTGGTGTAGATACGGAAACAGCATCAATGGTATTTCCTTCCTTCTCCAGCATCTCCCTAAAATCTGCATAATACTTGGCCTTTGGGAAGTTCTTTCTGGAATCTACTGATTGCCTATCGTCCACATCACAAAGCCCCACAATATTAACATTTGGGCTTTCAGCAAAAGAAGTAAGATCACTCCTTCCCTTTCCACCAACTCCAATGCCGGCAATGTTTAATTTATCACTTGGGGCAACAAACCCAGGGCCGCCCAAAACATGCCTTGGAACGATCATAAACCCGGCAGTTGCCAGCCCGGTCCCCTTTATAAAATCCCTCCGGGATTTACTGCTAAACGTGGTTTTTTTGTTGGACATAACTTTAGTTAATTTTTTGGTTTTTTAAAAATGCTGTTGAATTTAAAGGTTTTTTTTTAAACGATATACGGATCAAGGAACTATTTTTTCACCAATCCATTGGTTGCGGCAATTCATAGACCCCATCCAAAATTGACACCACCTCCTATCCCCTAATTTCCTTTAAGGTTAAATCGGAGCACAACTTACTACATTCCTACAATATAAAAAAACAACCTCCTTTCTTATCATTATCCCACCAACTCCCTAGGCTATTTATCAATCACATAATTATACAGGGCAATTCCCCATAAATTAGCAGCGAATAAAATTGGAAAAACTTTGGTTAAATCAGTCCAGCTGGGACTTTCAAACCGCTTGCCATACGCTTATCCTTCCCATAGAGAAATCTAATACCCCTATTGGCTAGATTAATGTTGTAAAGTATGGTAAAACCCTTCTTATGTAGTATCTTTGCAATCTAATTTAGATTAAATCCAATTAACAATGATTAAAGTATCTGAAACAGCAAGAGAAAGGGTAACGGCCCTGATGCGCGAAGGAGGCTTTGATGCAAGCACCGACTATGTGAGGGTAGGAGTTAAAAGCGGCGGATGCAGCGGATTGTCCTATGAGCTGAATTTTGACAAAACGATTGGAGAGGACGACAAAATGTTTGAGGATAATTCCGTGCGTATCGTAGTGAATAAAAAAAGCTTTTTATACCTCGTAGGCACGGTCCTGGAATATTCTGGCGGACTTAACGGTAAAGGATTTGTCTTTAAAAACCCCAATGCGCAAAGGACTTGCGGATGTGGGGAAAGTTTTTCCCTGTAAAGCATCAAAGGGAAACAAAGCAAATGCATCCAAGCTTGGAAATGTCTTTACCAGCGAAAAATAATCAATCATCACCAAGAGCATTTGTTAGATTATAAAATTTGTTAATAAGAGTAACGGTTAAGTTACAACCTACCCTCTTTCTAACTCGTTAACTTATATGAAATGGCATACACAGAAGAAGAATTAAAAAAAGAATTAGAAACCAAGGAGTATGAGTATGGTTTCTATACAGATATTGAATCGGATACCTTTCCAAAGGGATTGAACGAGGAGGTCGTTATTGCTATCTCCAAAAAGAAAGAGGAACCAGAGTGGATGACCCTATGGAGGCTAAAGGCATTTAAGATTTGGAAAGAGATGGTAGAGCCCGAGTGGCCAAACGTAAAGTATGAGAAGCCAGACTTCCAGGATATCTCCTATTACTCTGCACCCAATGTAAAACCAAAATACGATAGTTTGGACGAGGTGGATCCAGAGCTTCTGGACACTTTTAACCGTTTGGGGATTTCATTGGAGGAACAAAAGAAGTTGGCAGGGGTAGCCGTGGATATTGTGATGGACTCTGTTTCTGTAGCTACTACCTTCAAGGAGACCTTGGCAGAAAAAGGAATTATTTTCTGTTCTATTTCCGATGCTATTAAGAACCATCCGGAATTGGTCAAGAAATACATCGGTACCGTGGTTCCACAAACGGACAATTTTTATGCAGCCTTGAACTCGGCCGTATTCTCGGACGGATCTTTTTGCTACATCCCAAAAGGAGTTCGCTGCCCCATGGAACTATCTACCTACTTTAGAATTAACCAAGCTGGTACCGGACAGTTCGAGAGAACTTTGGTAGTTGCAGACGAGGATAGTTATGTAAGCTATTTGGAAGGTTGTACTGCCCCCTCCCGTGACGAAAACCAATTGCATGCGGCCGTTGTAGAACTTATCGCCTTGGATGGTGCTGAGATAAAATACTCCACTGTTCAAAACTGGTTCCCAGGAACCAAAGAAGGAAAAGGCGGTGTCTTTAACTTTGTAACCAAGAGGGGTATTTGTGAAAAGAACGCGAAAATTTCTTGGACGCAAGTAGAAACCGGATCTGCCGTTACATGGAAGTATCCTTCTTGTATCCTTAAGGGAGACAATTCTATTGGGGAATTTTATTCCGTTGCCGTTACCAACAATCACCAACAGGCTGATACCGGTACAAAGATGATCCATTTAGGGAAAAACACCAAGAGTACCATTATCTCTAAGGGGATCTCCGCAGGGCACTCTCAAAATAGTTACCGAGGATTGGTACAGGTGGGTAGTAGGGCCGAAAACGCTAGAAACTTTTCCCAGTGTGATTCCTTATTGATGGGGAATGATTGTGGCGCCCATGCCTTCCCATATATTGAAGCCAAGAATAAATCCGCAATGATAGAACACGAGGCAACGACGAGTAAAATTGGGGAGGATCAGATTTTCTATTGTAACCAAAGGGGAATTGATACTGAAAAAGCCATTGCCCTAATCGTAAATGGGTTTAGTAAGGAGGTATTGAACAAATTACCGATGGAATTTGCCGCGGAAGCCCAAAAATTATTGGAAATAAGCTTAGAGGGCTCTGTAGGATAAACCATCAACCCCGTAGAAAGGGAAATAAAAATCTGGATTAAAAAAACACTATAACGAGAAAAATAGTTTAAAATGCTAAAAATCACAAACTTACACGCCAACATAGAGGGCAAAGAAATATTAAACGGAATCAATTTAACCGTGAATGCTGGGGAAGTACATGCCATAATGGGACCAAACGGTTCTGGAAAAAGTACTTTGGCCTCTGTTATTGCAGGAAAAGAAGAGTTTGAAGTTACCCAAGGTGAGATTACCATGGATAATGAGAGTTTGGAAGAGCTATCTCCTGAGGAAAGAGCCCATAAGGGGGTATTCCTTTCCTTCCAATATCCTGTAGAAATTCCTGGGGTATCGGTTACCAACTTTGTTAAAACCGCTATCAACGAATCTAGAAAAGCACAGGGCTTGGAGGAAATGAGGGCAAAGGAAATGTTGCAATTACTACGTGAGAAATCCGAGTTGTTGGGGATCGATAGAAAATTCTTATCACGTTCATTGAACGAAGGCTTTTCTGGAGGGGAAAAGAAACGAAACGAAATATTCCAAATGGCTATGTTAGATCCAAAATTGGCCATCTTGGACGAAACAGACTCTGGTCTGGATATTGACGCGCTAAGAGTTGTTGCCAATGGGGTAAATACTCTTAAGAGTAAGGACAATGCTGTAATATTGATTACCCACTACCAGCGCTTGTTAGAATACATAGTTCCAGATTTTGTACACGTACTTTACAATGGTAAGATCGTGAAGTCCGGCACCAAGGAACTGGCATTGGAGTTAGAGGAAAAAGGATATGATTGGCTAAAGCCAGAGACGGTGATCTAATACCACCGTCTGCGGTTCCAGATCTTAATGCAAAAAGTCTATAAAATCGTACTACCTCTCATAAGTAGGGCATGGTAAGAAGCAAAATGTTTGAAGCAATAAATTCCCAGAAAGTAAAAAGGGATTTCTTCGAGCAAGTTTTAAGCCCCGTCCGCAAGGGCGTCCTAGAGCAGGATGGCGATTTAATTTGGCTACCCAAAAGAGCTGCCAATTCCATAAGCTCCCAATCAGCAATAAGATTTGAAGGAAAATTGATAATGGGTTATTCACTACCCATACAGCTTATAGGAAAACCTGGAGTAAGAAAATCCGAGCTGTAGCCAACATAAGAACTGGGACATTAGGATAACATGGAAACTATCATATTAAAGGAATAAAAGAAAATATTTCTAAACTGTTAAGTAGTTATCGAACATCTCAACACAAATAAGAGATCTATAACCTTTAACATTTAGACATTACAACTTAAGAAAATGGATTTAAAAGAAAAATTAGTCTCCTCTTTTTTAGCGTTTGAGAATAATGTAGACGTAGAGCATTCCGTACATGATATACGTACCGAAGCAATAAAGAAGTTTGAGGAAAAAGGATTTCCCTCCCGAAAAGAGGAGGAGTGGAAATACACTTCCTTAAATAGACTACAAAAAGTAGATTTCAGCATATTTCCCAAAACCGAGAGTAACCTAGACTATAAGGATGTTAAGCGGTATTTTATGCATGAGATAGATACTTATAAAATTGTATTTGTCGATGGTGTCTACAGTTCTTATTTATCGGAAACCACCCATGACGGGGTAGATGTTTGCCTAATGAGTTCTGCGCTTACCAAACCTATGTACAAGCCGGTAATAGACGTATACTTCAACAAGATTGCCAACAAGGAGGATTCATTAACAGCTCTAAACACTGCCTTTAGCAGAGAGGGAGCCTATATTTATATCCCCAAGCACAAGACACCCAAAAAACCCATAGAAATTATACATTTCTCTACGGGTACGGAGGCCGCCTTGATGTCACAACCACGTAACCTGATTATCGCTGAAGAAAATTCTGAGCTTCAGGTTATAGAGCGCCATCAAAGCCTTACCTCTAATGAGGTCTTTACCAACGCGGTAACGGAAATATTCGCAGGGAAAAATGCGATCGTGGACTACTATAAGGTACAAAATGATGGATTATCGGCTTCCTTGATAGACAATACCTATATAGATCAGAAAGATGGAAGTGTAGTAGACGTACACACCTTCTCCTTCGGTGGTAAACTTACTAGGAACAACCTAAACTACTATCAGAACGGGGAGCGACTAAACTCTACCTTAAGAGGGGTAACCATTATTGAAGGGAAACAACA